>JBGPZS010000584.1:0-2401 GCA_041493865.1 Terriglobia bacterium | reverse complement strand
GGCGTGTTCAGCGGTTACACCGTGCGTGAACTCGCTCACGGGCGATGGTGCTGGAAGTCATCAAAAGGTGACGCGTGGTTCAAGGGTAACGGCGGGCTGTTTCACCAGATCCGGCAGTTTCTCGACTTCGGCGTCTTTGGCCGGTTCTGCCAGACCATGGCCTGCAATGACAAACCGCTCTGCGGTTCGCGGAACCAGGAAGTCGTGTTCTTTAGAGAGCGCTATTCACGGCAGGATTTGGAGCCGCAAGGCTATGAGGTGAACATCCGTGAGGACGGAGCCCTCGCAACCATTACCGGCTTTCCACCGGCGGACCTGTGCGGGCAAGCAGGATTACCGGGGATCGGATGCCCGGGTGTTCAATTCGCTTATGGCCGCTCTGATTATGGCACCCAACACTGTCCAGTTGTGAGTTGCTGATCCCTCCAGGCAGTCCCTCACTCTTTTGACCGAAGGGAATTTGCCTTCCTGGTGCAGTTCCCTGACGATTTGGCGAACCTTGCGGTCGAGTTCCGCGGTCCGCTGCATCGTGCGCAATCTGAGGCTACTGTCATAGTGAGCCACAATCGCCGCGGACTCTTCGGGACAGAGGTTTACGAGCCGCTGGCGTGAGAGACCGACCCGCTGGCAGGCTTTCTCCAGAGGTATTTATTTACCAGGAGAAAAGGTCGTGATCCCACGTTGGGAAGAGCGTGGATCGGCGAAGAGTTGGTTTCTGGAATCGGCGCTGTCTACTGCGGGGCTGGGACTATGTCCAGGATGGTACCGCGGGGCGCACACTGCAAGGCTATCAACCGCGAAAAGGGGTCCTTATCCTGCTGCCAACACGTGCGAAGTACGCTCACCAGAATTTGCTGAGTCCGCGCTCCGGCCCAAGTCCGGTTCCCGCCCCACACTTTGCGCGCGATCACCATCCACCGCACCGCCCGCTCCGCCTCATGGTTGGTCGCATCCAAACCCGGACAGTAGAGAAAGGTGAACAGAAAGGGCCGTTCGTGTTGCAGATGCTTCGCCAACCGGCGGTTGGCCGGATCCCGATAGGACTTCTCTAACAGCCGGTCCAACTGTGCCTCCAGCCGTCCCGTCGCCGTGCGTAAACCATGCTCGGAGATCTCGCCTTCCTGATAGCGGTCGCGCAACTGCAAGCCGGTCTGCAGCAGGTCTTTCACGGCCAACGGAAAAGTCGCCGCAGTCGCGGAGGCGATCTGCACCATTTCGTGGCACCGTACCAGCAGATGCCTCAGACAGCTTTGATGGAACGCCGCCACGAAGCAATAATAGGGCGCCCATCCGTCATGCACCAGGAAACCATCGTATTTGGCACCCAGAAGCACTCGCGACTGTTCGTAGCCGCGCCCCGGCAGGATGGCATACACGGTCACCTGCGCACTCACCGTCACGTGCATCCACTGCAGGTGTCCTCCTACCCTCCAGCCGGTTTCGTCGGGTACATTCACCAGGGCTTGGCGCGTGGCTTCCACCAGCCCGGCATAGGTGGGCGCCGCGCGCCGCGACATGCGGGCCAACGCCCGGTACAATCCGCCACAACTCACCTGCAGCCCGAAGCCATAGGCCAACACTTGGCGCGTATGTCCCAAGGAGAGTCCCATCTGTTTATTGAGGATCGCCGCCAGCGCCACGGCTTCGGGCCCGACCTGCACCCCGCCCACCCCCACCGCGTCGGAAGTCTGCAAGGGATGCCGCCCTTGCACTCGCCGGCCACAATCGTGGCAACAACCCACGGCAATATCGAAGCGTCGCACGATGGTGCGCCTCACGATCTCTTCCTGATATTGTGCTTCGGTGCGCTGAAACTCTACGCCCCCGCCGCAATGCGGGCACTGCTCCGGTAGTGGAACCTGGATCTGCTCATCCACGCGCGGCGGGCAAGGGCGGCAGGCGTGCTGGCCGTAGTCACGGCCGGGTTTGCGACCAGGCCGTTTCGGATTGGCCTTCAGTTGGCCCCGGGAATGGGGCGCGGCTTGCCGCTTACCGGCGCGCAGGGCCGCTTCCAGTTCGTTCCGTAGCCGGTCGTTCTCCTGCCGGAGCCGATCAATCTCGCGCTGCTGGTTTTCGATCTGCTGCTGTGCCCGATCCAGCTCTTGCTTGGGAACAAACTCAATGACGACATCCGGCGGCTCTCTACGTTGCGGCTGGCTTCCGGCTGCTTTCATCCACCATACTGTAGCCGAAACCGCGAACTTTGTCCAGCGAAATCTCTCCGCAAGCTCAGTTCAGAGGCTTTCGACAACGGTAAATAAATACCTGCTGTTTTGGACACGAGTGATCTGCGGAATATCATTTCCTCGCGGGCGAATACGAGCGGGTCGTCACATTGTTTGAAAAAAAGAATGTCAAGAAGCTTTCGCCTAAGGACGCTGACACTTACGGATGGTCTCTG
>JBGPZS010000059.1:0-12544 GCA_041493865.1 Terriglobia bacterium | reverse complement strand
CGCTGCGCTTCATGCCGGTGGAGAGATCGGAAGGCAGAAGGTCGCGCATGGCTTTTACCCCCACCATGTCGAGCAGGCCGTCGACGATCTGGTAAATCTGCTCCTCATCCAGGTCATGGCGCTCGCGTAGCGGGAAGGCCACGTTTTCGCCCACGGTGAGCGAATCGAAAAGCGCGCCGTTCTGGAAGACCATGGTGACTTTCTTGCGAATGTGCTCCAGTTGCGCGTCCGTGTAGCCGGTAATGTCTTCAAAGGCCACGATCACGCGGCCGGCGTCCGGCTTGAGGAAACCCATGATGTGGTGGAGTGAGACGGATTTGCCCACGCCGCTGCGGCCCAGGATGCAGAGCGTCTCACCCGGGTAGACCTGAAAGCTCACGTCCTCCAGGACCTTGTGATCGCCAAATGCCTTGTAGACGTGCTGGAACTCGACGTAAGGTTCGTGCCGTTCCTGCGGAGACTGGTGCGGATGATGGCTCATGTGTCCAGGCCGGAGAAGCGGCGCCGCGCGCGCGCCAAGTCTTCCGGCGTGTTTAGATTTTCAAACATATCCGCGGCGAAGGCAACTCGCCGCAGCTCAGATTCTTTGATCACCAGCGTCCTGCCCCGGGGGAAGAGCGGCACAATCTTGTAGTTACCCAGCCGCAGCGCATGCTCCGCGATGGCCAGGAAGTCAAGCGAGTAGACCGTGCACAGCGGTTGCGTGTAATCGTCGATCTCCGGTGTGGTTACGACCGCGCTGCTGGCCGTGGCCCTCTCGGCCAGGTAAGAAAGGAAACCCGGAGCGAGAAACGGCGTATCCACGGCGATAATCAGGTTGAACTGGGTTTGCGAGTTGGCCAGCGCGGCCTGGATGCCGCCAAGCGGGCCGCACCCGGGAAAAATGTCCTCATATACCGGCGCCAGCGTGCCATACAACTCGTACTTGCCCAGGATGGCCACGTCACGGCACACTTCGCGCAAGGCCGCCAGCGCGTGCTCCAGCAGCGTGCGTCCGTTCAGTGTGACAGCGGCTTTATCCTGCCCCATTCGCGTGCTCTTGCCGCCCGCAAGGACAAAGCCAGAGAGCTGGGAGTGGACCATTGATGCTGATTTTAACGTGAATCCCGTTCTGGATGAGAAGAAAAGAAAACATGCAAAGGGCACGAAGTGCGCAAAGGATTTCCTACTGCTTTTCCTTCGCGTGCCTTCGCGCCCTGCGTTCTGGTAACGCGATTCTTACTGCACGATGATCGTTTTGGGGGCTTTGTAGATATTGCCCTTGCTGTCCCAGGCCTGGAAGACGAGGTTATGAGTTCCCTTGGAGAGGCTCAATACCGTATCGACGTGATCGGAGCTGACCTGGTGGACTTTTACGTTATTGACGTAAATGTGCATGGCGGTGATCGGATTCGGCGCCGTAGCATTCGCCACTGCATGAACGCTGGGACCGGTTACCGTGCTGACCGTGGGAGCGGAAATCTTGATTACGCCCGTGGAGCTGCCCTTGAAGAACTCACGCATGTCGGGCGCGGTGTTGGCGGCGCCGGGAAAGTTTGCCGTGGTCCCCAGTTCTTCCAGCATGGTGCGCAGGACGCTGGGATGATGGTAGGTGGTGGTCGATTTGTAGCCGGCTTTGATTTGCGGGCCGATCATCGCCACCAGAATGCGCCCGCCGCAGCCCGTCAGCACCGTGGCGCCGCAACGGTTGTCGGAGCCAAGGTCAGCTTCGTCAGCCCAGATAATGAGCACGCCATCGCCACCCGGCTGAAACGGAGGGCTGGCCAGCAGCGGCCCAATCGCACTCTTGAGCCACTGGTCGGCGGTCCAGAGGCATGCACCCAGATTGGCGCCGCAGTTGTGCATGTCATGGTCGCCATCCGGGGTGATGAAAGCAAAGTTCGGCAGCGTGCCGTTGGCGATGTCCTTCGCCAGTTCCGTGGTGGAGACGTGATGTTTGATCAGGCTGCTGTTGGCCATGTCAGTGTAATACGGCAGCGGAGCGTGCCGCTTCATGTACGCGCCGGAATAAAGCCCGGTGAAGCCGGCAAAGGGCAGCGATTGCGCGTATGACTTGAAGGTCATGCCGTTGCTCAACAGGTGGCGCTCAATGTTGTCGACATTGAAAACCGCCGTGGTTTCATTGTTGTGGGTGAGGTATTGGCCGGCGGTGACCCAAAAATAGTTCTCCAGCGATCCGTGCATGTTGGCGTAAAACTGTGTGGCCACGGCGCCCTTGGCCAGCAGGCTGTTCAGGTAGGGCATGGAAGCGCTGCCAACGAGTCTCTCATAGCTGCGGTTTTCTTCCGCCACTATGTACACGTGTTTGGAGCGGGGGACCTGGGCGAATGCGGAGACGCCGGCGAGCAGCGCCAACACAATGAACGACTTTCCTGCGATGGTTGAGAGCTGTGATCGATTCATGGGGGAGAACTATGAGGGAAGCGGCACGGCCAAAAAATCGGTGAGGACTCCTAGGCCGATTGAGCGTGTTACCCGACAAAACTAAGCAGAGTAGCTGAATTTTCAGCGGATTTTGCGGTCAATGTGTTGCAACAGAGAGAGATACGGGAATGAATGGCGGGGTACTACGCGGGAACTAAGGCCAGCAGACACATACCACTAAGAGTTAGTTGATCTCCAGCCCGATGATCCTTCCGAAGCCGTCCAGCTCCAGACTGCCTTTGCCCTGAAGCACCGAGTCGCCATTCAAACCCGGGACAGTGATAAAGACCTTTTCATCCACCACGCTGGCCGAGTGCGTCCGGCTGAGATATTCCAGGGACCTGCGATTGCGGCAAGGCTGCGGCAGGCTGAAGGCCAGGTCGGCCAGCTCGCCGGTTTCGGTCACAGAGATGGCAACGTCAACGGAATGGCACTGCTCCGCGCCGCGCTCTTCGTCCGTGGGATCGAGCGTGGGCTTGAAGGAGACGTAATAGTGGAAACGGTCCTTCTCCGGGTTATAGACGCCTTGTGCGACGCGAAGGGACATAAAGGGAACCGGAATTTTTACCACATTGGGAGACACTTGGGCCACCTGATTGGCGCTTGTATCGCGAACACAAATTTCTGCAATCCCGAAGCTGCGTTTGCGGGGAGATCCGAGCAAAACCTTGCAACACAGAGGAAAGGAGGTAGCGGAGGAAGTTCAACGTAGTTACTCCGGCGGCGCAGCGCGTTATTTTGAATTGCAAATATTAAATAGGCGCTATCGCTTGAGATACTTTCCCGGCATTTACCCTTTGTTTCCTCTGTTCCTCTGTGTTTCAAGGTTTTCTCCGCGTAACTGCAACGTAGCGTCTCCAAGGTTCAGCATTTAAAATCTCTCCATGAAGGTCTTTCTCACCGGCGCTACCGGCTTTGTCGGACGGTACATGCTCAAGCGGTTGCTTGCCGAAGGGCATAGCGTACGCGCATTGGTTCGCGAAGCACAGAAGTCGCGAGTGCCTGCGCAAGAACGAGTTGAACTGGCAGCGGGCGACGTGACTGACGGCACGGGCCTTGATCAAGGCATGCAGGACTGTGACGCGGTCATCCATCTGGTGGGCATCATCGTTGAGAAGGGGAAGAATACCTTTGAGCGCGTGCATCACATCGGCACGCGCAACGTGGTGGAAGCGGCAAAGCGCGCGGGCGTCAGGCGATTTATTCAGATGTCGGCGCTGGGCGCGCGCGCCGACGGCGTGGCGGCCTACCAAACCACCAAGTGGAAAGGCGAAGAGGAGGTCCGGCGCAGCGGGATACCGTATTGCATCCTGCGCCCGTCACTGATCTTTGGCCAGGGCGACGGCTTTGTGACTCAGATGATGGAGACCATGCGCTCGGCCCCGCTCTTCCGTCCCGTTCCCGGCGATGGGAAGCCGAAGTTCCGGCCCATCTTTGTCGATGACGTTACGGCGTGCTTTGCCCACGCGCTGACGGCTGACGCGGCGACCAACCAGACCATCGAACTGGGCGGCGCGGACGAGCTTGCGCTGAACGACGTGCTGGCTGAGATCGCACGCTGCGCCGGTGTGCGCAAGCCGGCCGTTCACGTCCCCATGCCATTCATGTTTGCCGGCGCGGCCGTTGCGCAGACCCTGCTGAAAAATCCACCTGTCACCATAGACCAGTTGCGCATGCTGCGCGAGGGCTCCACCTGTGATATCGGGCCCATGATGCGCATTTTGGGTGTCAATCCACGGGGGTTCAGGGGCTGCGGACGTAGCTAAGGATTACGTGATTACTTAGGTACAACTAAGCGCCGATTACAGCAACTGTGGCCGCCGGGCGGGGTTAGAATAGAGTAAGCAGAGTTGGATCTGGCCGAGAGCATTCGTCATCGTACGAATGGCGTTAAGTCGTTGATTTACAAAATTTTACAACTTGGATGCAGTCGATTCCATCAGCTCTGCATCTAACTGGGCAAACGCCACCAAACACAAGAGGAGTAATGGTTATGAAGAGGAATCTTTGGGTGGTCCTGGTTTCCCTGGCGCTGTTAGCGGTGGGATGCTCGCGCCTGGGCAGTCGCACGGATGCGCAGGTAGCGTCCGACGTGCAGAACAAGATCAACGGGGACAGCAATATTCCCGACAAGCAACTCAATATTAATGCCAATGCCGGGACGGTAACGCTCTCCGGCAACGTCAGCAGTGACGCGGCGCGCAATGCAGCCGCCAATGACGCGGCACAGGTAGAAGGCGTAAAGACGGTTGTGAACAACCTGGAAGTAGCGCCGGCCTCCGCCGCCGATCAAATGGCGCAGCCGCAGAACCAGGCCAGCAACAATCCGCCGCCTTCGGCCAGGGATGATCGGCGTCCTTCGCCCAGCACGCGGACCCGGAGTTCGAACTCGCGTCCGTCTTCTTCAAGCAGCGGCAATGGCGGCGACAACGGCTTGCGCACCACGGTCCCGGCAACCAGCAGCAGCAGCGCTGACTCGGCCCAGTCCAGCGCTCCTTCAGCGCCCGCAGCTCCGCCAGTGCCGCAGAGGATCACCGTGCCTTCCGGCACCCAGTTGAGCATTCGCCTCAATGACGAGGTGAACTCAGAAAAGGCGCAGGTCGGCGATGTGTTTCACGGATCGCTCTCCGCTCCGGTCTCGATTGACGACCAGACGGTCATTCCTACCACAGCCGATGTTGAAGGCCGTGTGGTTGAAGTGAAGTCGGCCGGCCGGTTTGCCGGACAGTCCGTGCTGACCCTGGAACTCACCAAACTCACGATGAACGGCAAAAGCTACAGCCTGCAGACCAGCCAGTGGTCCAAATCTGGCAATGGCCGGGGTAAGTCCACCGCAGCCAAGGTTGGCGGCGGCGCGGCTGTAGGCGCTGTATTGGGCGGTATCTTTGGCGGCGGTAAAGGCGCAGCCATCGGCGCGGCCGCGGGTGCGGGCGCTGGAACGGGCGTTTCCGCCGCGACTAAGGGACAGCAGATCATCCTTAAGCCGGAAGCGGTCATCGCTTTTCAGTTGCAGGGCCCGGTAACGGTAACGCCTGGAGCCAGCCGCTCAGCGATGAACTAATTTATTTGTCGCTGCGCTCCCAACCGCTTAGAAGCCCGGAGGACAGGTTATACGTCTTGCTCCTGGTGTATGCGGCTCGGCGCGCAAGTCAGCCTCTCACCCCAGCACGCGAACTGCGCGCGTGCCGGGGGCCCTGGCCTCGCCGCTGATGGCCTGGCCCAGGACAAGAATTTCAATCTCTAACCAGCGCCGCGGCGCGTGCGGCGCTTCATTTTTATCGCTTCGCTCCGAACAACTAAAGAAACTAGAAACGTGCCGATTTGTGTTGCAGTATAGCCTCCAAGGAGTAGTGTGTTAAGTATGAAACAGACCAAGGTCGATCCTCCTGCGCTTCTTAGACCCAAGGCAGTCGTTAAGGGGCCTATCCGCTGTCATAAGTGCCAATTGGTATGCCAGGACGCTGAACAGTATCTCAGCCATGCCTGTGAACCCCGGGAGGTCCCAGTTGTAAGCGTAAGCCGAGGATGGTGAAAGCGGCCATCCGGCGCGCTTTCTCGCCTGGAAGTGACAAGAACCGCTCAAAACAGCATCCAACCCTCAGATGGCTAAAACAGGAATCAGCGCCTTGATTCACGTTCGCGATAACGCGTGCGTGCTCGGCCGCGCCCTGGATTCACTGCGCCCCTGCGATGAAGTGATCGTGGTGGACCATGGTTCGAAGGATGAAACTGTGAAGGTCGCGCGTGAACACGGCTCTAAAGTCATTCATGCCGTACCCGGCGTGGACCGTGGCGCCTACGCGCAGGACGCACGCAACCAGTGGGTCCTCTGCTTGTTACCCCAGGAAGCTCTGGCGGAAGAGCTTGAAGCTTCATTGTTTGAGTGGAGCGCCGCCGAGCAGGAGAGCGACCAGATGGGTTTCAATATCGCGGTCCGAGAGCAAAACGGCGCGGGCTGGAAGTCTCTTGACGCGGAGATGCGCCTGGCCAACCGCAGGCAGATCAACTGGACAGGCGACCTGCCGCCCGCGAACCCCCAGGCCCCGGCGTTGGCAGGACACATTCTGAGGATCCCAGACGACAATTTGGTAAATGAGTAAATCGGTAATTGGGTAAATGAAAAAGCAGCCGCTTTGAAACCTCAATCAACAAAGAGCCACGCGTGGCTGCTTCTTCGGCAGCCTTTCATTTACCAAATTACTCAATTACCAAATTCTCCTTGCGTATAATCTCCCCAGCATCTTCCATCAGCGGAGCGAGCCCTGAATATTTTTGAGTTTGCCGGGAACATCTATTTCCTTGCCGCAGCATTTTTCCTGTTTGGGCTGGTGTTTGGCAGCTTTTTGAATGTGTGCATCTACCGCATGCCGCGGGAGATCTCCGTGGTAAGCCCGCGCTCAGCTTGCCCGGCCTGCGAAGCGCCTATCGCCGCCTATGACAATATTCCGGTGTTGAGCTGGCTCATGCTGGGCGGAAAATGCCGCAGGTGCAAGGCCACTATCTCGCCGCGCTACGCCGGCGTGGAGCTGTTGACGGGCGCGCTTTTTGCCGTCTCATACCTTACGGCGCCGGTTACAGCCCGTTACATACAGCAACAGTGGCATCTTGATGCCACACCGAATGAGTACGTGATCGCCGCCAAGATGTGCGTGTTGTCATTCCTTCTGATCGGGCTGATCTTTACTGACGCGGAAACCAAGCTGCTGCCGGACCTGCTGACCAAGCCGGGAATCGTATTGGGCCTGATCTTCAGCCTGCTGGCACCACTGGAAGGTCCCGCGCGTTATTTTCTGTCTTCTGTCGACAACTGGCGTGTGCTCTCTCTGGTCAACTCGATAGCCGGTCTGGTGCTGGGATCGGCATTCATCTGGGGCGTTGCGCTGTTGTATGAAGCGGTGCGCGGCGTGGAAGGCATGGGCCGTGGCGACGTGAAACTGATGGCGCTGATCGGCGCGTTCCTGGGAGTGAAGCTCACGCTGCTGGTGCTGCTGTTAGGCTCGGTCATCGGCAGCTTTTTTGGGCTGTTCCTGATTCTGTGGGTGTGGCTGAAGCGGCTGCTGCGGCGGCGAAGGACCCATCCCGCGGAAGCGGCCGGCGCTTCGCGCAGCCGCGCGTGGAAATCCGCCATCCTGATCTACCGCAACTTTGAGATTCCTTTCGGCGTGTTCCTGGGAGCGGCAGCGCTGGTTTCCGCCTTCTGCGGGACGGCGCTCGTCCACTGGTACATGCGTATTTCCGGGCTCGGTTCGGGGCATTGAGATTTCTCGCGATTCAAATCTTACCGCTGAAGACACGGACTGACACTGATCAGAGCAGGCGGATGGGTTGGCCGCGAGCCCGACCACGCGGCGAGCGGCCTGCTACAGGAGCTGATCCAAGATTGGGTGTGAACGCTCGACGGCGGTCTGGAGCGAAGCGACGTTAACAAGGGCGAAATGCCGGCAAGGCCGACTTGCGCGCCGAGCCGGCTGATTGAGGCGCGGAAGAATCATCTACAGGCGAATCTCATCGGCGGTCTGGAGCGAAGCGACAAAACACAAAGTTACTTCAGTCCGATACGGCGTTTACCCTATCGTTTCCGCCATCAGAAAGCATGAGAATAGGTTTAGCCAGCGCTGTAGAATAATGGGAAGGACGGTTCAGGGTTGATGTCTATGAAAAAGCATTTTCTGATGGTCGTGATGTGCCTGTTCGCGGCAGCCGCGTTTTCTGAGCAGTCTTCAGCCCAGCAATCTTTGGGCGATGTGGCGCGTTCCAACCGCGCCAAGAAGCACTCCAGTTCGAGCTCGGTAAAGCTGGATGATGACACCGTGCCGCGCAACTCGACGCCTTCCACGAGCAGTCAGCCGGATACGGCCAAGACCGACGAAAAGAAGACCGACGAAAAGAACCCTGACGTCAAAGAAGCGGACGCGAAGGCCGCGCCCAAGAAAGATCCGGCGGAAGCCCAGAGGCAGAAGAACGAAGAGCTGAAAAAGCAGATTGATGCGCAGAAGAAAGAGATTGCCACCTTGCAGCGCGAACTGGATATAACCCAGCGCGAGTCGCGGCTTCGCGCCGCCGCCTACTATGGCGATGCCGGCGTGATGTTGCGCGACCAGGGCAAGTATGCCGAGGACACCCGCAAAGAGCAGGATCAACTGAATACCAAGAAGCAGGCCCTCGACGCCGCCCAGCAGAAGCTGGCAGACCTGCAGGAGCAGGCGCGCAAGGCGGGTCTCCCCAGCGAGTAACGTCTGTGAATCACGCTTCAGGTCACGTTTTCGAGTGAAATTTCCGAGTGAAGTTTTTAAGTAACCCACGGGATACATGCACTTTGGTACATCCTCTCTGGCGCCTTCTCTCGTCTAGAATAGAGTTACTCTGATACCACCAGCCAAAATGACATTCATAAAAAAAACCGGCTCGTCCGCGATTCTTGCCCTGGCAATTTTGTGCCTGGGTTGCGACTCTGAGCAAAAGAAAGTACCGGCCAGCAAAGATAGCCAGCAGACGGCGGTCCAGTTTGAGACCGGACGGTTCGCGTTGCAGAAGATGCTGGCGCCGGCACGCTTCTGGGGGCCGGACGCGCAGCCTGTCCGCCTGGAATCAGCCAACCTCAAGGGAAGCAACGGCCATGACGGCAAAGCGAATTTCTGGCGTGCCCTGTTTGTATCCGCGTCACGACAGAAGTCGGAGCCGTTTACCTGGTCCGGGATGGCCACGGATGACGGGCCACGCGGCGTGAACCATGGAGTGGAAGACACGTACAATCCATCGAACCGCTCGGCGCGCCCGTTTGACCTGAACTTCCTCAGGGTGGACACGGACAAGGCGTTTGAAGTGGCGCAGGAGCACGGCGGCAAACAGGTGCTGGAGAAAGATCCCAAAGTATTCGTGGGGTATCTGCTGGACTGGGACGTGCAATCCAACCAGCTGCGCTGGCACGTGATCTATGGCGGCAGTGAATCCATGGGCAAACTCACCGTGCTGGTGGACGCAAGTTCGGGGACATTTCTGCGCAAAGAGTAGGTTATTTTCCCAGCACCCAGTCAATCTCCCCAATCGCCTTTTTAGCGGTGCCGGCGAATTTACCTTTGGGTTCAGCCTCAAGATACTTTCGATAGTAGAGTCGTGCCGGATCAAGCCGCTGCATGCCCTGCAACGCCTGGGCCAGGCGGAACCAGATCAGCGGATTGTCCGGGGTGAGGCGCAAGGCATCCTCAAAACGTTCGCGCGCAGCGTCAAAGTTGTTTCCGGCAAGATAGGTCTCGCCTACGTCAATGTCATGCGCCGCCAGCTTCGATGGGTCGGCATTGGGGTCTCCGGACTTGCGCATGGCCACATGCGGCGCGACGCGCTTCAACCCCTCCTCGGCCTCTTTGGACTTGGGACCGTTGGGCAGGATCTCCAGATACTTGCGATAGTTCTGGTCGGCCAGCGAAAGCAGGTCGAGTTTTTCCTGTGTGACCGCCAGACCGTAGATGGCCTCGGCATCATTCGCCTTGTAGGTCAGCGCGTGATTGAAGCGTTCCAGCGCCGCGCGATAGTTCTTCATCTTCAGGTAATACTGGCCGACCTCAACGTCCTTGGCGGCCTTGTGCGGGTCCCAGGGCGTCAGCATAGCTTTGTCTTCTTCCACCGGGGCGGGTTCCGGTCTGGCCGAGGGGGCATTCAGGTTGATTTGCGAATCGCGGCTTGAACTCTCACCAGTGGGGCTGGTACCGGGCGCGTCGCCTGGGAAGGGTGGACGCTCATACTGCTGGTTCTGCGGCTTAGGTGAGGGCTGGTTGGCCCCAGGCGCTGCTACGTCACCGGGAAAGGGCGGACGTTCATATTGATCTTGGGGCTTTTGCGATGGCTGGCTGGTTTTTGGCGCTGGTGTTGGGGTAGGCGTGGCCCGCGGCTCGATGTGCGCCTTGTCGTCAGGATTATTTTGGGCAAAAGCGCGCTGCGCAGGCAGAAGCAGAAGCATAAAAGCGATAAAGATAAAGACCAATCGATGGGAACTGCGTTTCATATCTAACATTCTATTGGAAGATCGAGGCAGTCACGAGTTCTTGCACGCTGAGACGGAGGCAATTTGGAGGGAAAAGTTAAAGGCCGCCAGAAAATCTGGCGGCCTCTGTCTGCGCAAGCGTCCCGGGGGAGGGGAGACTACCGGCTCGGGTTGGGAGCGGTACTCTGCGCAGAGCTTGGCGTTTCCTGTCCTTGGACGTTCGTCATCAGACGCACTTCCACGCGGCGGTTCTTGGCGCGTCCGTCAGCCGTATCGTTCGTGGCGGCGTACTTGTCCTTGCCCATTCCGATCAAATAGATCTTGTGAGCAGGAATGCTCTTGGAAGAGAGATACTGCACCACGGCATCAGCGCGGCGCTCGCTCAGCTTGTAGTTGTATTTTGCGGAGCCGACGGAATCGGTATCGCCTTCCACCACCACCAGGTAACCTTTGGTGTTGGGAACTTCAGCCAGCAACTGGTCCAGGGCGGTCTTTGCTTTTTCAGTCAAATCAGCCCTATTGAATGCGAAGTGCACAGAGGTCTCCGCCACCGGGCGGTAGTTATCGAGATTGGCGACCTGGTTGGCCAGAACGTCAGCGCGGGTGTTGGCCTGAGTTGCCAGGGTCTGGGCCTGATCGGCGCGGGCGCGGGCGTCCAGCGCTTTCTGGTCGGCCTCACCGGCCTTCGTGTTCGCGCCTGCGATACCCGCTGTTGCACGCGTATCAACGTCATGAATGGCGGCGTTGTTCTTTGCCGTTCTGGCGTCAAGTTCATTGGATTTTTCGACAATTGGCTGGGTCTGCTTACGCACATAGTTCTTCGTCGTGCAGCCAGTGCCGATCATCAGCGATGTACCAGCCAGCAGAACCAAAAGACTCGATTTCACATTCATGGGGGAAGCTCCTATTTAAAGACCCACGCGGCGCAGGATGATGCCGCCTATAAAGTCACTCTTAAGAAGAGCAACTGGCTTGCCATTAGCCAACGCAATCCAGGGTTATTGTAAATGATTTATAATCAACAGGTTGAGTGATATTCGTGTCAATTGCTGAATCGGCCCGCCCTGTGCGACAGTAGAATTTTTACGCACCCGCGACCTTATGGGCAGAATCTAGGTAGTAAGCCCCATCTTTCCCCAATGGACCTGACGGAGAAAATTCGTACCCTTCCACTCCAACCAGGAGTTTACCTATATAAAAACGCTGAAGGCGAGGTCATTTACGTAGGCAAAGCCAAGAACCTGCGCGCCCGCGTGCGGTCGTACTTTCAGGAAGGCGTGGGCGAGGCCAATGCCAAAACGGGAAGCCTGCTGCGTGAAGCGGTGGACGTAGAGTACATCGTTGTCGCCAATAATAAAGAGGCGCTGGCGCTTGAGAACAACCTGATCAAACAGAAGAAGCCGCGCTTCAACATTCTTCTGCGCGACGACAAGACTTATCCTTATATCAAGCTCACGCTGGGCGAGCGCTTTCCCCGGGTTTATGTGACGCGCCGCCTGCGGAAAGATGGCAGCAATTACTACGGCCCTTATTTTCCCGGCAATCTCGCTTACCGGATCGTCGATCTGATTCACCGCAGCTTTCTGGTGCCCTCCTGCAAAGTGGACCTCACGCGTTACCATCTGCGACCTTGCTTGCAGTATTACATCAAGCGCTGCCTGGGGCCTTGCGTGCAGGACCTGACCACGCCGCAAGCGTATCTGGAAGCAGTGCATGACGTGCAGCTTTTGCTGGAAGGCCGGCAGACGGACCTGGCGAAATCACTGCGCGGGCGCATGGAAGAAGCCGCCGGCCAGCAGGAATATGAGCGCGCGGCGCGGTATCGTGACATGCTGTCTACGGTCGCCCAGCTCCAGGAAAAGCAGCGCATGGCGGCCGCCGAAGGCGACGACCAGGACGTCTTTGGCTATCACTTTGAGAATGACATGCTCGCCGTAAATGTCTTTCACCTCCGCGGCGGCAAGATTCTCGACCGGCGCGAGTTCTTCTGGGAAGAGCTACCACCCCAAGCCGCGCAACCCCGGCGCGCCTCGGGGTCCCCAGAGCGCGCCGGTTTTGCGGGCGCTGGGGTGGAGGCGCCTCCGCCTGTGGAGTTCGCAGCCGAGGGCGGCTGCGCTCCACCTTCTGCGTTCAATCCCGGCG
>JBGPZS010000360.1:0-4652 GCA_041493865.1 Terriglobia bacterium | reverse complement strand
CGTCGCCTCCGGCACCCATCTGGGGCGTTTGGAGCTTCTGGGGGCGGGCATCCTGGCTGGGGCGTCGTTCTTTTGGGCGTTGGGCTCGGTATTCTCCCATCGGTACAACTTAAGCGTGGACGTTTTTGTCTCGGCGGCGTGGCAAATGACGCTGGGCGGCCTGGTCAACGGCGCTGTAGCGCTCAGTACCGGCCAGTTTCAGAGGACCCACTGGACGACCCCCGCGCTTACCGCCATTGGATATCTGGTGATCTTCGGATCATGGATCGGCTACTCGGCTTATATCTATCTGCTGGAGCATGTGCCCACGCCGAAGGTGGCGACCTACGCCTACGTCAACCCGATCGTCGCACTCATTCTTGGCTGGCTCATTCTGCAAGAGCACGTGGACATATATATGCTGATTGGGACCGTGATCATCATCGCTTCAGTGTGGCTGGTGAATACGTCGAAGCTGAAACATGCACCGGTTGAAGAGTTGTCACCTTGTCCAAAGACCGTGAATGTGGCGGGAGACTGAGGGAAGCAATTAGCAAATAGCAATTGGCAGCTAGCAGAATGTGCTTAAGCTCCAAGCATTGCTCTGGCTAATTGCTAGTTGCCATTTGCTAATGGCCTTCTCTATTTTCGCTTCCACCTGATCCCATCCTTCGTGTCTTCCACCACAATGCCGGCGTCGGCGAGCTGTTTACGGATGGCGTCAGAACGGGCGAAGTCGCGGGCCTTTTTCGCCGCGTTACGCTCTTCGATCAAGCGGTCCACGTCCGCGTCAGACATGGCGTCTGCTGGAACCTCTGAGTCGCTGAGCAGGCCGTGGGCACTGGCCCATTCCATTGCGGCCTTCATCTTCTCCGCGTCATCGTCCTTAATGACAGCAAAGATTTCGTCGAACTGCTGCAAAGCTTCCAGCAGAGGCGCTTTGTCACCTTCGCGCAGCTCGCCGCGATCAGCCAGCGTGTTGGCTTCGCGCACCATATCAAAGATTGCCGCTGAGGCGCGCGCGGTGTTCAGGTCATCTTCCATGCCGGCGCGCATCTCCTGCCTGGCTTTTGCCGCCGCTTCCTGCGCCAGAGGATTGGTCCCCGCAGGAAGCTGGGCCATTCGCATGCGCTTATCAAAGGTACGAATACGCTCCACCGACTTTGCGCCCTGCTCCAGTCCGGCGAAAGTAAAGTTCAACTGCTTGCGATACGGCACCGAGGTCAGCAGAAACCGAATCGACGACGGCTTGTGGCCCTTCACCAGCAGGTCGCGCAGGGTATAAAAATTGCCCGCGCTCTTGGACATCTTCTCGCCCTCGACGAGCAGGAAGCGCACGTGCATCCAGTGGCGCGCGAAGGGCTTCCCCGTCAGCGATTCCGACTGCGCAATCTCATTCTCATGATGGGGAAAAGTCAGGTCTTCGCCGCCGGCGTGCAGATCAAAGCTATCGCCCAGATACTTCATCGCCATCACGGAGCACTCAATGTGCCACCCCGGACGTCCTGGTCCGATGGGGCTTTCCCAGAAAGCCTCGCCTTCTTTGGGCGCCTTCCACAGGGCGAAGTCGCGGGCATCATCTTTCTCATATTCGTCCACGTCCACGCGCGCGCCCACTTCCAGGCCCGCGAAGTCCTTCTTGGAAAGCTTGCCGTACTCGGGAAATTTTGCAATGCGGAAGTAATACGATCCGTCTTCCGTACGGTAAGCGATCCCCTTTTTTTCCAGCGCCGCGATAAACTCCGCCATCTCCTGAATATGCTCGGTGGCGCGCACCGTGTGCTCCGGACGCTCCAGGTTCAGCGAACCCATGTCCTCCAGAAATGCCTCTTCGTACTTGCGCGTATATTCCTGCACCGTCTTTTTGTCACGCGCGGCGTTGCGGATGATCTTGTCATCCACGTCAGTAATGTTCATCACATGCTGGAGTGTGTGGCCGCTCTGGCGCAGGAAGCGCCGCAGGATGTCCACCGCAACAAAGGTGCGGAAGTTACCGATATGGCCGTAGTCGTAGACGGTGGGGCCGCAGGCATACATGCGGACGGTGTTGTCCGCGGCGGGCGTAAACTCTTCCACCTTGCCGGATAGCGTGTTGTAAAGACGCAGGGGCAAACCGTGATTGTAGCAAAAGAGCGGAGCGCAGCCGGAGCGAGAAGGCCTGCAAAGCAGCGGCGGTTGTAAGATAGTGATTGTGCCTGAACTCAGAAAAGACCCTGTTACCGGACGCTGGGTGATTATCTCTACTGACCGGTCGCGGCGGCCCGGTGATTTCTCCCGCGAGCGCGTGGTGATCAAGGGAGGCGGCTTCTGCCCTTTTTGTCCGGGCAACGAAAGCACAACGCCGCCGGAAATCCTGGCTTACCGTCCGGGCGAAAACGCGCGGCGGGACACCGCAGGCTGGAACCTGCGCGTGGTGCCCAACAAGTTTCCCGCATTGGGGATCGAAGGCGACCTGGACCGCCAGGCAGACGGCATGTTTGACAAGATGAATGGCGTTGGCGCCCATGAAGTGGTGATCGAGACGCCGAACCACGCGGAGACGCTGGCCACCATGCCGGTAAAGCGCGTGGAAGACATGCTATGGGCGTTTCGTGACCGCATTCTGGACCTGAAGCAGGACCGGCGGTTCAAATACATTCTGGTATTCAAGAACCACGGCGAAGCGGCCGGGGCGTCACTGGAGCACCCTCATTCACAGATTATTGCCCTGCCCATTCTGCCCAAACAGGTGGTGGAGGAACTGGAGGGCGCCAAGCGGTACTTTAGCAACAAAGAGCGCTGCATCTTTTGCGACATCATCCGCCAGGAAACGGAGGCACAGGTACGCGTGGCCGCGGAGAACCAGGACTTTGTCACGCTGTGTCCATACGCGCCGCGCTTCCCGTTCGAAACATGGATCCTGCCCAAGCGGCACGAATCGGCGTTTGAGAACTCGCCTTCCACCCTGTATGAAAACCTGGCGCGCATGCTGCGCACCATCCTGAACAAAGCGGTGCAGGTGCTGGATAACCCGGCGTACAACCTGATCGTACACAGCTCACCGATCCAGGAAAACACCAACGACTTTTACCACTGGCACCTGGAGATCATTCCCAAGCTGGCCAAAACAGCGGGCTTTGAATGGGGGACCGGTTTCTATATCAATCCCACTCCTCCGGAGGAAGCGGCAAAGTTCCTGAGAGAGGCGAAGGTGGAAGAGGCGCAGCCGGTTGGCGCATAGTTCTCATAGTCTCGAGCAAAGCGAGAGACCCCTATGGCTATGAGAATCTTAAGTAGCCGCGAATAAACGCGAATGAACATGAATCAATGCAGAGCACGTGCAGGTCTTGCCCGCCTTGAAGGCCTTGCAAGGCTAAAGGGATCCCTCCCCTTCGACAAGCTCAGGGTTCGGGACTTCGGAGAAAAGCTATTGCAGTGCGGATACTTCTCTTAGATTCTTCACCAGCTCAATTACGCGTCCGGCCACGTAATCAATCTCAGCTTCTGTATTGAAACGGCCGATGCCGAAACGGATGGCGCTACCGGCAGCCTCGTCACTCAGGCCGAGGGCCTTGAGAACGTACGATGCATGGGTTTTTCCCGAGGAGCAGGCTGAACCGCTGGACAGGGCCACGTCATTGAGGCCGGTCAGCAGCGTCTCGCCTTCCACGTGCAGGAAACTCATATTCAGGTTTCCAGGCAGGCGGTGCTCCATGCAGCCGTTGATCGACACCTGGTCCAGTTCAGCCAGCAGGCGGTCACGCAGCCGGTTGCGCAGGCCGGCCGTGCGGCAACTTTCTTCCGGCATGTCTTTCTGCGCGATTTCGCACGTTTTGCCAAAGCCGACGATACCGGGTACGTTGAGCGTCCCGGAACGCAGGCCGTTTTCGTGACCGCCACCGTCAATTATGGGACAAAGCCGGACGGCGGCGTCATGGCGAACGTAAAGCGCTCCACAGCCCTTGGGGCCATAGAGTTTGTGCGCCGTCAGAGAAGCCAGATCGAGGCTGGCGCGATTGACATCCAGCGGCACCTTGCCCAGGGCCTGCACGGCGTCAGAATGGAAAAGCACGCCGCGCTCGCGGCACAGCCGGCCGATTTCCTCGATGGGCTGGAGCACGCCAGTCTCATTGTTCGCCGCCATGATGCTCACCAGAATGGTCCCGTCCGTGAACGCGTCTTTGAGCTGGTCAAGATCGATCAACCCGTCGCTGCGGACGGGCAGCCAGGTGACGCGGCAGCCACTCCTTTCCAGGTGCATGCAGCTATCGAGGACAGCCTTGTGCTCGCTGATGGGGGTGATGATGTGATTGCCTTTCTCGCGCAAGGCTTCCGCTGCGCCTTTGATGGCGAGGTTATCGCTTTCCGTGGCGCCGGAGGTGAAGACAATCTCCCGGGCCGAGGCGCCAATAGCCATGGCAATCTGGCGCCGCGCTGTCTCCACCGCGGCGGCGGCCTCCCAGCCAAAGGAGTGGCTGTTGCTGGCGGCATTGCCAAAGCGCGAGGTTAGAAAGGGCAACATGGCTTCCAGTACGCGCGGGTCCAGCGGGGTAGTGGCATGGTTATCGAGATAAACCGGAAGCTTGATTGGGGTGGAGGAATGGCCGCTGCTGCTCATCTTGTGATGATTTTACTAAAAGGCCGGGCCCCGGGACTGCGGAGGAAATAAAAAAGCCCGCCAGCGAACTGGCGGG
>JBGPZS010000587.1:0-2376 GCA_041493865.1 Terriglobia bacterium | reverse complement strand
TGGTCCGCAAGGGCGTGCAAAACCTGACCACGGTCTCCAACAATGCCGGGGTGGATGAGTTCGGTCTGGGCAAACTTCTCTATACCGGCCAGATCAAGAAGCACATTGGTTCTTACGTGGGAGAGAACAAGCTTTTTGAGCAGCTTGTGCTCACAGGCAAGGTGCAACTGGAGCTGAACCCGCAAGGCACGCTGGCAGAACGCATACGGGCGGGCGGCGCCGGCATTCCCGCTTTCTTCACGCCGACGGGCGCGGGCACGGTGGTTTCCGAAGGCAAGGAGATCCGCGAATTTGATGGCCGGCCTTACGTGATGGAGCGCGCGCTAAAAGCCGACTTCGCGCTGGTGAAAGCGTGGAAGGCCGACCGCTGGGGCAATTTGATCTTCCGCAAGACGGCGCGGAATTTCAATCCCATCATGGCCACGGCAGCGCGCGTGACGATTGCCGAGGTGGAAGAGATTGTGGAACCGGGGCAGCTCGATCCTGACCGCGTACATTTGGCAAGTGTCTACGTAAAGCGCATTGTATTAAGTACGGGCCAGCCAAAACGGATCGAGAAGCGAACATTGAGGAAGCGGGCGTAACATGAACAACTGCGCGGAGCTTATATCGAACAGCAGGGCCGAAGATCAACTGCTGAAGCCGGTAAGCGGCCGGTGGGGCGTTCTTGCCGCTATTTATGTTGGCGCCGAACGGTTGGAGCCGATGGTCGCCGTACCTGAAATCCGCGCGATTGCCGGCGCCGGGCTGGAGGGTGATCGGTACTGCCTTGAGCGCGGCACATTCTCAAAGAAACTGCCAACCAATCAAGTCACGCTGATTGAAACCGAGGCGCTGGAGGCAGCGGCACGAGACTACGGCTTTGAGATCACGGCACAGGAATCGCGGCGCAACCTGCTGACCTGCGGTATGGCGTTAAACCATCTGGTGGGGCGCGAGTTTCAGATCGGGGACGTACGGTTGCTGGGCCTGAAACTTTGCGAGCCTTGCATGCATTTGCAGCAGCTCGTGGGTAAAGAACTGATCAAGGCCCTTCGGCATCGCGGCGGACTGCGCGCAGAGATTGTAAGTGGTGGAGTGATTAAGGTCGGCGACAGAATTGCGGAAGCGAATTAATTTATGGCGACTACACCGGTCAACAATAAGGCAGACAAGCAGAAGGACGCGGAGAAGCGCGAGCGCATCGTGAAGCGCATTGCGCGCGAGATGCAGGACGGGTTCTATGTGAACCTGGGCATCGGCATGCCGACACTGGTGGCGAACTACATCGCGCCAGGGGTTGAGGTGATCCTGCAGAGTGAAAACGGCATGCTGGGCGTGGGCCCGTTTCCTTTCGAAGGCGAGGAAGATCCTGACCTGATCAACGCGAGCAAAGAGACGGTAACGGAAGTCCCTGGCACAGCGTATTTTTCCAGCGGCGATTCGTTTGCCATGATCCGCGGCGGCCACATTGACCTGAGCGTGCTGGGCGCGATGGAAGTGGATGAAGAAGGCAACCTGGCCAACTGGATGATCCCGGGCAAGATGGTCAAAGGCATGGGCGGCGCCATGGACCTGGTGGCGGGCGCGCGGCGGGTGATCATTGCGATGGAGCACGCCACCAAAGACGGCGCTCCAAAGATCCTGAAGAAATGCACTTTGCCGTTGACCGGAATGAAAGTTGTGAACACAATTGTGACAGAAATGGCGTACATCAATGTCACGCCAAAAGGCCTGGTGCTGGAAGAAATGGCGCCCGGATTGACCGCGGAAGACGTGCAAAAGGCCACCGGGGCCCGGCTGATCGTGAGCCCGAATTTGAAAACCATGGAGCCTTAAGAACAACCAAAATCCTTTTCAGGCAATCGGAAGAGTGTAGGTTGCGAGGGAGGAAGCGATGCATGCAGATCGTGCTGAAGTTTCGTGGGATGCCGGCAAGTCAAAATGGGTGGTGCGAATTGCGGTTGGTGAGGAAGTGATTCGGCGTTATTGCGACCTTGCCAAGACCGCAAGGGAAAGCGATCTTCGCGTGGCGGCGCAGAAGACGTTACAGGACGAAGGCTTTGAGGCAGACGGTACGGCGATAACCATTCAGCAACCTCAAGCCGCCTGAGTAAGTCGCGAGTACTATTCGTTTCTAAGCGCCAGCATGGGGTCCACCTGAACGGCGCGGCGGGCCGGAACAAAACAGGCCGCCATGGCAACAGCCGCAAGCAGGATGGAGATGGTGGCGTAGGTGAGGGCGTCCATCGGGCCGATGCCGACCAGAAAATCCTGAATCAACTGGCCAACCGCGAACGCCAGCAGCAGACCAATACCAAGCCCTGCCGCCACGACGATGAACCCTTGCCGGCCGACCAGGCCGAGGATCTGTCTGCGCTGGGCGCCCAGGGCCAT
>JBGPZS010000001.1:0-29514 GCA_041493865.1 Terriglobia bacterium | reverse complement strand
TGCACCTCGACATTTTCGAACTGTCCTGCCTTTTTGAGCGCCGCCGCGGTCTGGTCTACCTTGGCCTGCGAATACGCAGTATTGATAAGATGGGCGATCAATGAACGTAGCTCCTTTAGATTGCCGTCCGGCTGCCCTGCCAGTTGCACCGACGTGACTTTCTGACCCTCATACGAACTTGCAGGCGTGGTTGTCTGAATTTCCTGTGCCTGTAGCCTTGCCGCCGTCAAGGTAGACGCCACTAACACCGCCACCATGATCGAAGTGCCGATCCAACAAAGGAAATTTTTCATTGCGCCCGAGAGTCTCTCGCTGGTCCAGGCCGGCCGCGTAGGCGCCGCGCCGCATTCCCAAACTACATTGGTTAGAGGTGTGAGCGGCTCAGCTTGTTGCTTGCTGAGCAGAGCTGCTGGCGCGGTTTGCCATTGGCATCCAGAATCCAGCAGGTCAACTCGACTCCGGCACTCGTGCATCCAACCATCAAGCGATGGGGACTCCCGGTCTGGAGAAGCGCATGCTTTGGACAGTATTCGCGATTCTGCTATTGCTCTGGTTGCTGGGCTGGGGATTTCATGTTGCGGGCAGCCTTATTCACTTAGTCCTGGTGATCGCGCTGATTGTACTGGTCATTGAACTGATCACCGGGCGCAGAGCAACCGTCTGAGCACCCGATTTCACAATCACGGCCGTGTGCGTGTCTTTCCGCCATGACGGACTTCGCCGCGTGCGGCGCTTTAGCAGGGATTTCCGAGTTGTGCGAGCTTTTGTTCGATCTCGCCCAGGGCCTTGCGCAGCGATTCCGTGTATCGTTCGTTGGTGGAGGATTCGATCTGATGCAAGACATACGCGCGGGAAAGCTTTAGGCTATCTCGCTCGTGCTGCGTTTTCTTCTCGTCGTCAGTAAGCGGGCGCTTTGGTCCTGACATCTGGCCGTCATTCGCGGTTTCCATTTGGGCCTCAACCGACTTGCTTTCCCATCCTCTTGCCATATCCTCAATTATAGGGACATTCCGCTGAATGCGAGCTGGTTTCCTGTTTAAGAATTTATAATCCACGCACGATGAAAACAATTAATTTTGTGCTCACATGCGTTTTTGCGCTTCTGCCGGCCGTGCGGGCCCGGGCCCAGCAAAGCAGCCTTTCTCCGGAACACCAGACCGCCCGCGACATTTTTAAAGAACTCATTGAAATCAATACCACGGATACTCCTGCCGGCAACGTGACCACCGCGGCGGAGGCCATGGCTGCGCGCTTTCGCGCCGCCGGCTTCGCTGCGGAAGATGTCCATGTGCTTGGGCCGCTGCCCAACAAGAAAAACCTCGTCGTCCGCCTGCGCGGAAGCGGTAGGGAAAAACCCATCCTGTTCATCGGCCACCTTGATGTGGTTGAAGCGCTGCGCCAGGACTGGTCCATGGACCCCTTCAAGTTCAATGAGGTTAATGGCTTCTTTTACGGCCGTGGCACCTCAGACATCAAACAGGGCGACACGCTGCTGGTCGCCAACTTTCTCCGCCTCAAGAAAGAAGGCTGGACGCACGCGCGTGATCTGGTCCTTGCCCTGACAGCGGACGAAGAGGGCGGCGAATCCAACGGTATACAGTGGTTGATCAAGAACCATCGCGAGCTGATCGATGCCGAATATTGCATCAACACTGACGCCGGCAACTTCGAAACCAAGAAAGCCAAACGTCTTCTACTGGGCATGCAGACCAGCGAAAAGAATTACGTCGATTTCCGCCTGGAAGTAAAGAGCAACGGCGGGCACAGCTCGCGACCGGTGAAAGACAACGCCATCTACCATCTCTCCCAGGGTCTGTCGCGCCTGGCCGCGTTTGATTTTCCCGTGGGCCTGAACGAAACCACGCGCGGATACTTCGAACGGACCGCCGCTCTCGAATCTCCGGCGACAGCGGCTGATTTTCGTGCGCTGATTGGCACTGACCACGCGAAAGCGGAAGTAGCAGCCAAACGACTGTCAGAGTCACCTTACTTCAACGCTCTTCTCCGCACCACGTGCGTGGCCACGCGCCTTGAGGGCGGGCACGCCAACAACGCGTTGCCGCAGACCACGGCAGCAATCGTAAACTGCCGCATGCTTCCACAGGATTCGCTGCAGAACGTCCAGAACACGCTGAAGCGCGTGCTGGCAGATGATCGAATCATGGTGAGCGTGGTGGGTGAGGCGGTGCCCGCGCCCTCGTCTGCGATCAATCCGGCGATCGTACGCAGGTTGGAAACGCTCAGCGGCAAATTTTACGGTGGTCTGCCGATCGTCCCGGTGATGGACACAGGCGCCAGCGACGGCAAATACCTGCGCATCGCCGGCATTCCCGCCTACGGTGTCCCCGGCGTGTTTGAAGATGTGGACGATACGCGCGCTCACGGCAAAGACGAGCGCATCGGCGTGAAAGATTTTTATGATGGCGTGGATTTCTATTATGAATTCATCAAATCGTTCGGTGAGCAATAATTTGTTGCTCGGGCTCAATGGAGAAGGAAGGAGCGTCTGATGCCGGCTCCCCAGCATGAAGCGACGATCACGGTGCGCCGCAGCGAGCTTGCCTGTCCCGCGCATTCGCTCAAGATGATGGCCAAGGCCGCCGCCAGCGAGGCTGACGAGGTCGTTTTTGACCTGGAGGATGGCTGCGCCCCGTCACAAAAAGTGCCCGCGCGAAATACGTTGATTGAAGCGTTCACCACGCTTGATTTTCGCGGCAAGATCCGCGCCTTCCGGCCCAACGGCATTCACACAAAGTTTTTCTATCGCGACGTGATTGAGGTGGTGGAGGCTACAGGCAGCAGGATTGACGTGGTGGTGCTGCCCAAAGTCCAGGACGCGGCCGATGTGCTTTTCGCCGACCGCTTGCTTACCCAGATTGAGCTGAACGTTGGCCTGCCGGTGGGACGAATCCGGCTGGAAGCGCTGATTGAGAGCGCCAACGCCGTGCTGCACGCCGAAGAGATCGCTGCTTCCACGCCGCGCCTGGCCGGGCTGATCTTTGGCGTGGTGGATTATGCCGGCAACATCGGAGCGCGCGACCCGGTGCGCGAGCAGTTTGCGCTCTATCACTATCCCAAAGCCAAGGTAGTGGCCGCCGCGCGGGCCGCCGGCATTGACGTGGTAGATGGCGTCACACTGCAATTCCGCGACTTGCAGCAATGCGAACATGATGCGCGCTGTGCCGCGCAGATGGGCTTTGACGGCAAATGGGCCATCCATCCCGGGCAGGTTCCAGCGATCAACCGTATCTTCACACCTTCGCTGGAAGAAATCACGCGCGCGCGGGAGATCATTGAGCTTTACGAGAAAGCTGACGCTGACTCCGGACTGGGCGTGGTGGTCTACAAAGATGAGATGGTGGACGCCGCGAGCCTGCCCATCGAGCGCAAGAAGCTGGCAATAGCGAAGAAGACAGGCTTGCTGTAGAAGCCGTTGCTTGGAAGGCTTGCTTAGAAACAATGGCGGATGCTATGGGAACAAAAACTCAGTCACTGCTGGCACTGCTCAACAGCGCGAAGGTTTATGACCTGGCACAGCCGTATTTTGTTGGCATGCCGCATCACCCGGTCCATCCGCCGTTTTTGTTCAGCCTGACCAAGATGCACGGGGATTACGTTATGCCGAACGGCGGCAGCTCCGCTTCCGAGGGACTGGCGCTGGGCGGACATCTCGGGACGCACATTGACGCCTTGTGCCACTTCTCCTGCGGCGGCAAGCTGCATGGCGGGCATGAGGTAGAGACTGCACAGTCATACAGCGGAGGAATGACCCAGCTTTCGGTCGACACGCTCTCGCCCATGGTGCGGCGAGGCGTGCTGCTGGATATTGCTGGACAACTGAATGTCGCGAGCCTGCCCGCAGAATTTGAGATCGCGCCCGAACACATGGAGACCGCCGCGCACGCCCAAGCCGTCGAAATCAAGCCCGGCGATGTCGTCCTGTTGCGGACTGGGTGGGGTGCATTCTTTGAAGACGCAGCGCGGTTTGAGTCGCAGATGCACGGCCCCGGTCCCGCCGAGCAGGGAGCGCGCTGGCTGAGCGGCAAAGGGGTCTTTGCCGCCGGCGCGGACACCATCAATTTTGAGCTGGCGCCTTCGCGGACCATGCCCGCGCATGTGCATCTGCTGGTGGAGAGCGGGATTCACATCATCGAATGTCTTAACCTGGAACAGCTGGCGGCCGGCCGCGTTTACGAATTCGTGTTCGTCGCCTCGCCCTTGAAGATTCGCGGCGCAACCGGATCGCCGATACGCCCTTTTGCGCTGAAGGCGTAAAGCGTCCTGTTGCCGCGCTGATGCAACGGGATTAGAATACGCCGTTCTGAACAACGGGTGCCCGCTGACCGGGGCAGCTGAACCGTTCAGCACGAATCAACGCGAAAGAACGCGAATGGAAGAACACCCCAGGTGGTTCGTATTGATTCGCGTGCATTCGCGGCTAATAACGGTCCTCCATGTCATCCACCACCAACGCCGGCTTGCACCAGCAACTGAAGAACGCCGTCGGCGAACTGTGCCGCGACTTTCCTGACGCCTACTGGCGTGAACTGGACAGCAAACGCGCTTATCCAGAAGACTTTGTCCAGGCGCTCACCAGGGCCGGGTACATGGCCACACTCATCCCTGAAGAACATGGAGGTGCGGGGCTGGGCGTGACCGAAGCCGCACTCATTCTGGAAGCGATTCATCGCTCGGGCGGCAATGCCTCTGCCTGCCATGCCCAGATGTACATCATGGGAACGCTGCTGCGCCATGGCTCAGAGGAGCAGCAGAAAAAATACCTGCCCGCGCTGGCCCGGGGCGAACTTCGTCTACAGGCCTTCGGCGTAAGCGAACCAACCACCGGCTCAGACACCACCCAAATGAAGACCTTCGCTCGCCGCACCGGTGATAAGTACGTGGTAAAAGGACAGAAGATTTGGATTTCGCGCGCGGAGCATTCTGACCTGATGCTGCTGGTGGCGCGCACAACGCCACTGGAGCAGGTCAAGAAGCGCAGTGAAGGGCTCTCCGTTCTGCTAGTGGACCTTCGTCATGCGCCGGGGCTGACGATTCGCCCCATCCGCACCATGATGAACCATGCCACCACGGAAATCTTCCTTGATGATGTGGAAGTGCCGGCGGAGAATCTGGTCGGCGAAGAAGGCCAGGGCTTCCGCTATCTGCTTGACGGCCTGAACGCTGAGCGCATCCTGATTGCCGCTGAGTGCGTTGGCGACGGCCGCTGGTTCCTGGAGCGCGCCTGCCATTACGCGAAGGGACGCGTCGTATTCGGCAGGCCCATCGGACAGAACCAGGGTGTTCAGTTCCCGCTGGCCCGTGCTTACGCCAACGTGGAAGCCGCGTCACTCATGGTGGCGCAGGCCGCCGCGTTGTTTGACGCGCATCAACCCTGTGGCGCCCAGGCCAACATGGCCAAGCTGCTGGCGGCGGACGCTTCCTGGGAGTCCGCCAACGCCGCGGTCCAGACCCACGGTGGGTTCGGCTTTGCGGAAGAATACGATATCGAGCGCAAGTTTCGCGAGACAAGGCTCTACCAGGTTGCGCCCGTTTCCACCAATCTGATACTTGCTTATATCGCCGAACATGTGCTCGGCCTGCCGCGCTCGTATTAAGCTCGAAGAGAGAACTATGACACTAAAACAAGGCTGGACAGGACGGGTCTACGAAGATTTTGAGGTGGGCGATGTTTACCAGCATCCGCTGGGCCGCACCGTGATCGCCGCCGATAATATCTGGTTCACCCTGCTCACGCAGAACACCAACCCCATTCACTTTGACGCCGCGTACAGCGCGCAGACCGAATACGGCAAGCCGCTGGTTGATTCCACATTCACTTTGGCGCTCGTGACCGGCCAGTCCGTGATGGATGTATCGCAAAACGCCATGGCCAATCTCGGTTGGGACGAGGTCCGCCTGCCCAACCCGCTTTTCGAAGGCGACACGGTTTATTCGCGAAGTGAAGTCCTGGAAAAGCGCGAGTCCAAGTCCAGGCTGAACGTCGGCATCGTGAAGGTAAAGACCACGGGCTACAAGCAGGACGGCAGTGTGGTGATTGAATTCACCCGCACCATGATGATCTATAAACGCGGACACGTTCCGACGATTCCACAGCCAACAATAGTGCCGTCCAAACGATAGGCTGCTCCGGGCAAAGGGTTATGCGGCTTCGCGCGAGCTCTTCTGAAAGCCGCGAATGGAAAACTCCAGCTGCTCCTGCAGGCTTTCGCCCACCTGCAGCATGTCTCCGATCACCGTGCTTAAATCCATGCGAATCAGGTTGCGCTGCAGGATGGAAGAAAGAACGCGTTGCAGCAATCGCATTTCAATCACAATCAGTGGAATGGTGTAGCCTTGGCGGGCACGCTCCTTGCCATGCTCAGTGGCCGCCGTCTTTCCGGCATCTGTGGTTTCTTCTGAACACATATCCACGCGGTTCGCCATCTCCTCCACTACCTGCGGCAGATGGTCAATGCGCTCGTTGTCGCGCAAGCGAATGGCGGTAAGCTCGGAGTTGGATTTCACCAGGTCCAGCCACTGCCGGGAAATGTCCGCCAGGCTCTCCCGCATCAGTTGTGAAACGCGTTTCAAGGGCCGTTCCGGCGGGACGGGACGCCGATGCTCCAACCGGCGGCGGATGGTCTGGATCAGCGTGGGCACGTCAGTCGGCTTGAGCAGGTAATCGTCCACCTGGCTGCGGATGGCTTGTAAAGCGGTATCAAAATCAGGATAGCCGGTAAGAATGAACGTTGCGGCTTCAGGCTGCACGCGGCGCATGGCGCTCACCACGGTAAAACCATCTCCGGGCTGGCCGATGTTCAAGTCGGAAAGCAGCACTTCAAAGGTTGCATGATTGATATTTTTCAGGGCTTCGGGGACCGTGGCTGACGTGGTGACCTCGAACCCATGTTGTTCCAAAATCAGTTTCAGTGTCTTGCGTATCCCCGCCTCGTCATCGACGAACAAAATCCGGGTCGCCATGAATTCAACTCCAGGGTGTTAGATGTTCCCGAGCTGCTCATCGTTGGACAGGCACAAAGATAAAACGGCCGTGCCCGTTGGCGGGCATGTCCGCCCGGCGGGACCCTGAATGTACAAAAGGCCCATCCCGCGGGATGGGCCTTAACAAATCATCACATTGAGACGCGAAGGCTATTCCTGGTTCTTGAACGAGTAGCCGAGGGAAACGCCGAAACGCGTTGCCCGGGAGCCGCTGAATTCAAAATTGTTGTTGATCAGATAAAGACTGGCTTCAGGACGGATGAAGATGCGAGGCGTAACATAAAGGCGCAACCCACCGCCAAATTGCCCTAGAAAGTGATTGCTGCTGACGAAATCCGTGCATCCTGTGAAAGAGCTGCAGGTCAGGAACGGCGTGTAAAAGCGGATGCTCTCCGCGCCGATTCCCGCCGATAACTCCAACTGCGCACGTTTGCCCAGCGGAGGCGCGTAAACAGCGCCCACGTTATAGAGAAATGGGCGAAAAGGCTGAAATCCCTGATAGAGGTTTTGGCTGCCGCGAAACGCCGCATTAAAGCCAATCCCAAGGTTGTGGTAGAAGAGGAAATCCAGGCCGAATGACGGATAGGCCCCGCCACCCATGGTCTGCAGCGTGGCAGTGCTCGCCGGCGCGGTCAGGGCGGAGACGCCGAACGACAAATCAAACTGCTGCGCTTGCGCCGTGCTTCCCAGCAGAAAAAACAGGCAAAAGGACGCAACGAACAAAGATAGTTTTTTCAAGTTACTCTCCAATGCATGAAGGCTGGACCAGGCCAAGAACTCAGCGAATTAATCCACCCTCGATCTATAAGCAACTATCCGCGATTATCCTCCCAGCCCTAGATCATTGTCCAGAATCCGATGGTATCAAGCTGGTTTCATCCCAGGTGCTAGGGCTTCCTTGCCGTGCACATTGCTTCAATAAGTTGTGTTAACGGCCGGGATTGCCGCTTGCTGTTATTCTGGAAAATGATCTTCCAGGCAAAAGCCATTCTCTTTGACATGGACGGCGTGCTGATTGACTCCGCTCCCGCCGTGGAGCGGGTATGGCGCGCCTGGGCCTCCGCCCGCGGTCTTGATCCCGTTCGCGTCATTGAGCAGGCCCACGGGCGCCGCAGCATTGAGACCATCCGCGCGGTGGCGCCCCACATCGACGCCGAGCGTGAGAACGTGAAGGTCGAGCAGATGGAGATTGAGGACAAGGAAGGCGTGAAAGCCCTGCCCGGCGCGGCCGAACTCTTGCGCGGCCTGCCTCTACAAAGATTTGCTATTGTCACCTCTGCCACGCGCCCTCTGGCGGTGGCGCGTCTGGGATATGCCGGCCTCCCCATTCCCACGCAGATGGTCACCGCTGACGATGTGACCCACGGCAAGCCTTCTCCTGAACCATACTTGAAAGGCGCAGCATTGGCTGGCTTCGCCGCGAGCGATTGTCTGGTGTTCGAAGATACGCCGTCGGGCGTTGCATCCGCCCGTGCCGCGGGAGCGCAGGTGGTCGCGTTGCATACCACGTATCCTGCTCCGGCCTTGCAAGCGGCTGATGCGGTGGTGGCTTCGCTGGCGGCAGTGAAAGCCGAGCTTCGTGGGGAGATGGTCGTGCTTGACGTAGCTGCCCCTTCGATAAGGAAGAGGTGACCGCTGGCTACGGGGACTTTCTCTTCCTTGGTTTCTTTTCGCGTACCCGCGCATCCGGCTTTTGCTTCTGTGCAACGCTCTCCGGTGATGAAGGCGCCTGGCGTATCCAAGCCACTGGCATTCCCGTCCAGCGTGCCAGCACTTCTTCAATGTGCTCCACGGTGACCGTGCCGACGGGGACATCTTGAATGTTGTGTTTCAGGTACAGTTGGCGCAACTCCTCGCGCTGCTTGCGTTCCTCGTCGTTATAGAAGCGTGCCTTTTCAAACTCGTGGTTGCTGATGGCCATCTCCTGTCGCCCGGCAATGAATTTGAGGCGCTTCTGGCCCTCGACTACCTCTTCAGGTAAGACGACTTTCCCCAGCTTCATCTTCAAGTACGCTCCGGCATCGTCGATCAAATCAATGGCCTTGTCCGGCAGGTAGCGGTCCTTCACGTAACGATTCGAGTAAACGACCGCAGAAGTCAGGGCCTCGTCCGAGTACTGTATGGAATGGAATTTTTCGAAGCGATCTTTAATGCCCTGCAAGGTCCGGATCGCCTCGCCTTCACTTGCCGGCTGGACCTTGACGGCGCGGAAGCAGCGTTCCAGCCATCGTGCTTTCTTCGTGGCGGCGCGATGTTCCTCCGGAGTGGCCGCGGCTATGCAGCGCACATGGCCGCTCAATAACGATTGTTTGAGCAGCGTGACCGCTTCATGCGCTCCACCGCCTGGTTCGGTAGCAAGTAGCGCGTACAACTCGTCAAAGAAGAAAATGGTGCTCGCGCCATCTGTGATCAGTTCCTGGGTCGCGCCCTTGAGGAACCCCCTGGCCTGCGCGCCATGCTGGGCTGCGGCGATGATCACAGACAGGTCGAGAGCGACGAAGAGTTTGTTTTCCAGAAATGCCGGCGCCATGCCATCGGCCACGCGCTGCACCAGGCCTTCCACGATGGTCCTCTTTCCCACTCCGGATTCGCCCACCAGCACCACGTTGTTTTTGGCGGACCGGCCAAGCACATGAAGGATTTGTTCCAGCACATTTTCCCGGCCTACCAAAGGACGAAGCCGCCCCATTTTGGCCAGCCGCGTGAGATAGATGCTGAAATCCGAAAGCAATGCGAATCCCCGCGAGGCCTCAGCCCGCTCCTCAGGCTGCGTCCGCGCCAACTCCTCGCGGACCGCCGAAAGACGAACACCACGCTCGTTCAGAAGCTGTGCGGCGAATGAGTTTTCTTCGCGCAGCAGCCCCAGCAACATGTGCTCCGTACCGATATGTTTGTGTGACAAGCGCTCGGCTTCTTCCGCTGCGTAGGCCAGCACGCGTTTACTTTCGTTGCTGAGCGGCAGGTCAACCGAGGTCGAAACCTTCTCTCGAATAATTGTGGCCTCTTCGATCTGTTTGCGAATGGACTCGACCTGGGCATGGCCCCGCAGGAACCGATTGGTCAGGGCCTTGTCCTCGCGCAGCACGCCGAGCAAGAGGTGCTCCGTCTCGATATACGGGCTGCCCAACTGGCTGGCTTCATAGCGGCCAAAACAAATGGTCCTGCGGGCATTCTCTGTGTATCGTTCAAACATCGGGGCTTCCTTGTGAAGTAAGCGCTCTTGTGCAGCAAGCGCCGCGACTATTGTACAAAGACCAGGCGCCACGCGGAGAACGCCGTGGCGTCTTGACTTGCGGCTGGCGCAAAAAGCGCCAACGGCCATGTCCCGTATACAATTCTTGCATCTCGATATCGGAGGAACAACCAACTCATGCAAAGGAACGCAAGCGCACACTGGAGCGGCGGGCTGAAGGACGGCAAAGGTACACTGGCCTCGCCCAGCGGAGTGCTCAAAAATACGCCTTACTCTTTCGCGACTCGTTTTGAATCGCAGCCGGGCACCAATCCGGAAGAATTGATCGCCGCGGCCCACGCCGGATGCTTCAGCATGGCGCTCTCCGCCCAGCTTGGCAATGCCGGCATGACGGCGCAATCCATCGATACCACAGCCACTGTTACACTGGAAAAACTCGACACCGGTTTTGCCGTCACCTCGTCCCACTTGCAGGTGAAGGCCAAGATCCCCGGCGCTGACAAGGCCAAGTTCGAGGAGGCGGCCAAAAACGCCAAAGAAGGCTGCCCCATCTCCAAACTGCTGAACGCCAAGATCACAATAGATGCACAACTGGAGAATTAGTTGCTGCCGTGGACGGGAAGCCGGTCGCTAACAACGGCGCGAGCTTCTCGTCTAACTTCTCGGCTACTTCTCTGGCCGCACAATTCATCCCATGGAGGCTCCCACATGCGCAAATATCTCGCAAACGCAACGCTCCTGGTTGCGTCTTGCTTTGCCGCCGTAACCCAGGCCAACGCGCAGTCCGCTCTGCTGGACCTGCCGCGGGACAGCCAGCACGCCAAGGTCATGCAACGCGTCGGCATCACCGACATCACCATCAACTACCATCGCCCCCTGGTGAAGGGCAGAAAAATCTGGGGCAACATTGTTCCCTACGGCCAGGTGTGGCGTGCCGGCGCCAATGAAAACACCACCATCGAATTCAGCGACCCGGTCGCCATTGAAGGCAAGTCGCTCCCAAAGGGCATTTACGGTCTGCACATGATTCCGGCCGAGAATGAATGGACCGTGATCTTCTCGAAAAATTCATCCGCGTGGGGCAGCTTTACCTACAACCAGTCTGAAGACGCGCTGCGCGTAATTGTGAAGCCACAGACTGCCGAGATGAAAGAAGCTCTGGCTTATGACATTGACAGTGTCACGCCTGACTCTGCCGTGGTATCGCTGCGCTGGGAAAAAGTAGCTGTATCGCTCAAAGTTGAGGTCAACACGCATGACGTTGTGGTCCACAGCCTGCACGACCAGCTCCGCGGCCTTCCTCAGTACACTTGGGACGGCTGGGACGATGCCGCCGGCTACTTCCTGGCCAACAAGTACAACCTGGAAGAAGCCCTGAAATATGAAGACCGCTCCATCGGCGTGGAGGAACGCTACGATAATCTCATCAACAAGGCGCGCATTCTTGACGCGTTGAACAAGAAAGATGACGCCACGGTGGCGCGCAATAGAGCGCTGGGCATCGCCAATGTCACTCAGCTTCACTCGTATGGCCGCCAGCTTCAGATTGAGGGTAAACAGGACCTGGCGTTCGAGGTCTTTCGCACGAATATCAAGAAGAACCCGAACCACTGGACCGCCCACAATGAAGCCGCGCGTATAGCGGTTGCCAAGGGCGACTATGACACGGCAGTAAAAGAAATGAAGCTGGCTTCCGTGGCGGCCCCTGACCAGATCAAAGGCACGCTGGATGGATTCACCAAGCGCCTGGAAGCGAAGGAAGACATCAACAAGTAAACCACAAGAAATAGATCACTTGCAAAATCCCTCACGCTCGTGGGGGATTTCGTTTTTCTCGGCGCCCATCGATCGCACGCTCTTCCTTGCGCAAGATCACTTCTCTGTCTGCGATAATGGATGCGATTCTACCCAAATCCCATGGGAGACTTTGCTTCATGCGCAGATGGTTCTCGATCGCCGCTTTCATCGGCATGGTCGTCGCCGTGCCTGGTTTCTTATTGGCACAAACGCCGCAAGTCCCTTCTCCCGGCCCCATGGCTTTGCAGGTCCGGGGCGAATTTCTCTATGCCTGGAACGCCTACAAGCAATACGCCTGGGGGCATGACGAACTCAAGCCGCTGAGCAAAGGCTATCGCGAATGGCATAGCGGCACGCTCCTGATGACGCCTGTGGATGCTCTGGACACGATGATCATGATGGGGCTGACCGATGAAGCCAACAAGACGCGGGAATTCATCGCCAAAAATCTATCTTTTGACCAGGACATTGAGGTCAAGAATTTTGAAATCACCATCCGGCTGCTGGGCGGATTGTTGAGCAGCTACCAGCTCAGCGGTGATGAGCGCCTGCTGAATCTGGCCGACAATCTGGGCAACCGCCTGCTGCCTGTCTTCAATTCGCCCACCGGCATGCCTTACATGTACGTGAATCTCAAGACGGGCAAGACCCGCGGCATGGAGAGCAATCCCGCCGAGATCGGCACGCTGCTGCTCGAATTCGGCACGCTCAGCAAACTTTCCGGCAAGCCGATCTACTATGAGAAGGCCAAGCGCGCTGTGGTGGAACTCTACAGCCGGCGCTCCGCCATTGGACTGGTCGGCTCCACCATCAATGTTGAAACCGGCAAATGGATTGATACCACCAGCCACATCGGCGGCGGCATAGATTCTTATTACGAATACCTGCTGAAATCGTGGCTGCTGTTTGACGACAAGGACTGCAAAAAGATGTGGGAAGCCAGTGTGAAGGCCGTGAACAAATATCTGGCCGACAACACGAAAAGCGGCCTGTGGTACGGGCAGGCTGATATGAACACCGGCAAGCGGCTCTCCACGCAATATGGCGCGCTGGATGCGTTCTTTCCCGCGGTGCTGGCGCGGTCGGGCGACCTGGACCGCGCGCGGCGGCTGCAGGAATCGTCCTATAAGATGTGGACGACCTTTGGCATTGAGCCGGAAGCGCTCGACTACCAGACCATGAAGATCACCTCACCCGGATATCAGCTTCGCCCGGAGATCATCGAGTCAGCGTATTACCTAGAATACTTCACCAAAGATCCGCGCTACCAGGAGATGGGTTCCACGTTCATTCTCAGCCTGGTGCGTTACTGCAAGACTGACGCTGGCTACGCCGCGCTCAGCGACGTTGAAACCAAGGCAAAGAAAGATAGCATGGAGAGTTACTATCTGGCGGAGACGCTCAAGTACCTCTATCTGCTGTTTGCGCCGCGAGAAACTCTTGATCTGAGCAAAGTGGTCTTCAACACGGAAGCGCATCCGCTGCGCAAGACCTGGTAATCAGATTTTTCAGTGGGATTGTTTCTGAGCAACGCTTACAGGCGGCAAGCCCAGATAAGCGCCTTGGGAATAGGACCGTACAGGAGTGAAGAAAAAAGAGATAAAAGGACATCAGGACGCAAGATAAGGCTTGGAGGCACCTTTCCCGGAACGCGCCACAACCGATGTCCTTTTATCTCAGCCACAAGACTTCTCCTCTTAAAGCAAAGCTCATTGCTACCAGCGTTAGCGCTACCCCTCACCACCGACCCCAAATACGGTGCGCCTCGCCATTTTTAGCTCCGTCTGCTGGTTCTTATTGCAAGCTCCAGACCAAAGCAGCATGGCTTGCAAGTCTATGCAAATAAAAGGGACAGCGGCAGCTGCGGTGAAGCCCTGTGACAAAGTGGCACATCTGGCTGCGACACATGCCCACCCGTTTTGTCACAGGGCTTGGCTGAAAGTTACGCTCGGGCGGTCTGCCGGATTCCTACCCACAGCACTTCATCACGTTCAAAACAGCGCTCTGGTTCGCGGCCGTGGCGGGTTTATTGGCACGCACAAAAGCGCTCATGAATTTACCTTCCACAAGCGGGGCTATGGCGTCCACGTCCATACCCTGGCCGGTCAGGAAAGCTCGCGCGTCTTCAATCTGGTAAATACGTGTGGGTTCGATGCTGGCCGATTCAAATCCCGCGGCGCTCAATTTGTTGAGATAGTCCTGGTCGCGCAACGCCCCCGCAATGCAGCCGACCCACAACAACAGGCTCTTCTGGATCTGCTCCGGCACTTCGCCCCGTACCACCACGTCAGACACGGCAAGGCGGCCACCTGGTTTGAGCACGCGGAAGACCTCGCGCAGCACGCGGTCTTTATCGGCAGAAAGATTGATCACGCAGTTGGAGATGATCACATCCACGGAATTTGCCGGCAGCGGTATGTTCTCAATCTCGCCACGGAGGAACTCAACGTTTGTAATGCCTGATTTCTTCTGGTTCTCGCGCGCCAGGGCCAGCATGTCATCGGTCATGTCCAGACCATAGGCTTTCCCGGCAGGCCCCACGCGCCTTGCTGAGAGCAGCACATCAATCCCGCCGCCAGAGCCCAGGTCTAGTACGGCTTCGCCCGGTTTCAGCTCGGCCAGCGCCGTGGGATTGCCGCAGCCAAGCGACGCTTTCACCGCCTCCTCCGGCAAAATACTGGTTTGCGAAGCATCGTAGAGGTCTCGGGTAATAGGATCGATGTCCGTGCCGCAGGAAGCGGAGGCGCCGCAGCAGGAACTTCCCTCGCCGGCCGTCACGCGACGCGCCGCCGCGCCGTAACGCTCTTTCACAACTTCTTTGATGTCTTGTGCGTTCATTGGCTTCTCCTCCAGCTCGACATGCGTCCATTCGCAGCCGGCTTCATTTACAGCAAACAATGCTCTGTGGCTCTACTGCTTTGTTGCGGGTGCAGCATTCGGCGTACAGGAAGCCCAGCAGTTCGGCCAGCGCCTTGGTGTTCGCCGAGTAGCGCAGAAACGTGCCTTCCCTCTGCACCTCCACCAGTTCCTCGGTCTTCAGCTTATCTAGATGGTGTGAGAGGGTGGAGTTCGCGATCTCCAGTTCTTCCCCAATCTCGCTGACAACCATCCCATCGGGATGGGCAGAGAGCAACAGCCGCAGAATACGCAAACGGGGCTCCGCGCCCATGGCGGAGAACATGTCCGCGTAGCGCAAGACCTTCTGTTCGTTACCTGATCTCGCCTTAATTTCCATATTTCTATAATAATAGAAATATATTGTTGATGTCAACCCTAATCCCTGCGATAGCTAAGCAACGCCGTCAACGACCGTGATCATACGCGGCCATCAGAAAGGATCGGGGCCATATCGCGGCAAACGGCTCCTCGGATGAGCTACCATGATGGTCGACTCTCTAAAAGTACGGAGGCCGCATGCATTGGTTTGCGCTCGTGTTGGTGCATTCGCCGCACATTGTTCTTCCTGAAGGCTCCACGCCACATCTTCAGCTCCTGCTGCGCTGGGTCCATTTTGCCGCGGGCATCACCTGGGTTGGGCTGCTGTACTTTTTTGTTCTGGTGAACGCCAGGTTCCTGCCCGCACTGGACGCTCCCACGCGTATGAAAGTTGTGCCGCTTCTGATGCCACGGGCATTGTGGTGGTTCCGCTGGAGTTCCGTGGTAACGGTGCTGGCCGGGATCTGGTATTGGATGATGATTGTGGGCGCGGACGCGCGCAATGCCCAGGCCAGCGGCGGCGGCGCCATCGGGACCTTCTTCGGCATTTGGACCGTCGCCTTTGTCATTGAAATGGGGCTGCTCATGTCTCCGGCGGAAGCCCTGAAGAAAGGCCCTGTATTCGGTACCATGATTGGCGTGGTGATCATCGCGTCCGCGTGGCTCTACCTGGCGCTCAATGCTCACGGTTGGGAGAGCAATCGTCTGCTGGCGATTGGCATTGGCGGTGGACTGGGCTGGTTCATGCTCCTGAACGTCTGGGGCATTGTCTGGCGCATGCAGAAAAAGATCATTCGCTGGACCGAAGAGAGCGCCGCCAACGGAACGCCGATGCCCCCGGAGGCCCAAAAACTTGCACGCCTGGCCCACCTGGCCGCATGGACGAACTTCGTTTTGTCATTCCCAATGCTGCTGCTGATGGCCGTAGCCAGTCATTACCCAGTATTCAGGTCTTAGGAAACTGCGGCGCGGCGGGTTTAAAGAAAGAGAAATATTTACTTGCCGGCAGGAGTTCAAGCCGCGGAAGGATTGTCCGGACCGTTTAGCGTTGTGGCGGCAAGCTCGGACTCAGCTTTGCGCTCAGCGTACTGGCGTTGAAAGTAAGCTTCGATTGCGGCAGCCTCGTCGATAAGGTCCAGCGGAAAGGTAATGCTGATACGGTAAATGAAGCCGCAGGCGTTCTCAGCGCCGTGCAACACAATATTTGCACCGTTGAGTTCGAAGCCCTCGAAATCGTAACCGGCAGCTGCCACTTCGGGGGTCCAGTGCTCGGTAAACAGGTTGTCACTGCGGCCAATGAAAGCCAGGCCGCGGTAGCGTTTGAAAATCTCTCCCAGGCGGACGCGTAGCTCTGTGTTGGTTGCTTCCTGCAAGGCGAGCAACCCGGACGTAGTCGAAGGGAGTTTCATGAGTCTTTCAACGTCGAAAACCATAATATCCGAACCCGGGGCTGATGAACAGCCGTTTCTGCCGCTTCGAGCTTGTTAAACTGGCTTCTAGCTTACGTACTGTTAATCACCGGAGCAGCGAACCATGCGCGGAAAAACTATAGTGATTACCGGCGCCACGTCGGGGATAGGGCAGGTTGCGGCGGAAAAACTGGCAGCCATGGAAGCTCGCCTGGTTCTGGTGGCGCGCGACAAAGCACGCGGCGAGGCAGAACTGGCCCGCCTGCGCCCAATCTCGCCGGGCGTCAGCCATGGAATTCACTATGCTGATCTCTCGCGCCTGGCCGAGGTAAAGCGCGTTGCGGCTGAAATTGCCGCAGAGGAACCGCGCATTGACGTGCTGATCAACAACGCCGGAGCACTTTTTGGCGCGCGTCAGGTCACCGCAGACGGCCTGGAACTTACCTTTGCCACCAATCACATGTCCTACTTTGTTCTGACTCACGGACTGCGTGAACGGCTGCGTGCCTCGGCGCCGGCGCGTGTGGTCAATGTTGCATCTGATGCGCACAAAGGCAAAAAGCTGGATTTCAACGACCTGCAATCGGCCGGTAATTATCGCGGGCTTAACGCCTATGGCCGATCCAAACTTTGCAACATTCTCTTTACGCGTGAACTGGCGCGGCGATGGGCAGGCACCGGCGTGACCGCCAACTCTCTGCATCCGGGTTTTGTGTCAACCCGCTTCGGCGATCAGAGCGGCGGGATGCTTTCTTTTGCCGTAAGCGCTGCCAAGACGTTTGCTATCTCGCCGGAGAAAGGCGCGGAGACCATCATCTATCTTGCGTCGTCGGATGAGGCCGCCAGCCCCAACGGTCTTTACTATTACAAATGCCGGACGGCAACGCCTACAAAAGAAGCCCAGGACAATGACGCGGCGCGGCGGCTGTGGCAGGAAAGCGAAAAGCTGGCGGGAATCGCCTACTGACCGCTGTCCCGCGGCTTCATCTTCCAGACCATCTGGCGCAGCATGCCCAGCCAGACCTCGGCATCATTGGCGGAAAGATTCAGGCGGCGCACCATGCGGCGTATCTTTTCTTCCTTCGCCGCCACGGGCCGCTGCCCCAGATAGCCGCTGACGCGGAGCGCGTCCAGAAGGATTGAGGTGATGCGTTCCAGTTCCCCAGAGGCCGCAGGCTTAAGCTTCTCCGTCTTTTGGGCCACCTTGTTCTGGGCGCCTTTTCGCGCCACACCTGTGCCACGCACCAACTCATAGAGGCAGATTGCAACCGCCTGCCCCAGGTTTATGGAGATGTGTTCTTCGCGCGTCGGGATATGCATGAGCCAGTGGCAGTGGCTGAGATCGTCATTCGCCAGGCCGCGTTTTTCCGAGCCGAACAAAAGCGCAACGCGGCCTCCCGACCTGAGTCGCTTGCTTATGAGCGGCGCCCCTTGTTGCAACAACCTCAGAGGGTGTTGCAATTCCCGATGCCGCGCGGCCGTGGTCCCCACCACCAAAGAACAGTCCGCCACGGCTTCCGCAACGCTCTTGTACTCCTCGGCGTTGGCCAGCAACGGCGCAGCGCCCACGGCGGAGCGGGCCTCGCGAAAAGACGCTTCATAGGGGTTCACCACGCGCAACCGCAGAAACCCCAGGTTGCTCATGGCCCGTGCCGCCGCGCCAATATTGAGCGGATTGCGCGTGGACACCAGGACGACGCAGAGACAGTCGAATTCGGATGGGTGAGACAAGACGCTATTTTACCGGCACGACGAGCATGAAAGTCGAACGCACCACTGACGATACCCAGATAGCCCACTCACGAAAGATCAGTGACAAGGACCGACTTAAGCCGTCTAAAAAAATACCTGCCGGTCCCCTTGACATCTTCTGCTAATGTATTAGCATGTGCTAGTGGATTAGCATAAAAGTTCCGGGGTTGGCCTCGGCCTTGATTCCAGGAGAGCCATGAGCAACGAAAAGCATCTGCAGTTAGGGCGGCGCGAGCGCCAGATCATGGACGTGATCTATCAACGCGGACGGGCATCCGTGACTGAAGTCCTGGCTGAATTGCCTGACCCGCCCAGCTATTCCGCCGTGCGCGGCATGCTGGGGCTGCTGGAAGATAAAGGATACCTGCGGCACGAGCAGGAAGGGCTGAAATACGTCTACCTGCCGGCCGACGATACCCGCCAGGTGCGCGCCACCGCCCTGAAGCACATGGTAAAGACCTTTTTCGGCGGATCGCCCGAGCAGGCGGTAGCAGCGCTGCTGGAGATGCCGGACAGCAAGCTCTCCGCCAAAGACAAGCAGTACCTTTCGCAATTGATCAAGAAGGCGCAACAGGAGGGGAGATAAGCCATGCATACAGGTATGCCATCATTCGCAATGGTTCTGGATACACTGGTGAAATCCACAGTGCTGCTGGCCCTTGCGTGGAGTGTCGCGCTCATGCTGAAGAAACGCTCGGCCGCCACACAGCACATGGTACGCGCATTTGCCCTGGCCGCGTTGTTGCTGCTTCCCTTTTCCGCAATGCTGCTGCCTGCGTGGCGCGTGAAGGGGATTCCCGAATTTTCCAAGCCGCGCCCGTCGGCGTCGCGGCAAGCGGCTGCACCGCAGGCCGCTGCAACGGTTTCATTCATAAAAACACCCGAAGCGCCATCGACCGCGACAAAGCGTACTGCTGTGACTGCATCAGCTGCGCCGGCAACTGCGCAATTCAAAGCTGAAACAGGTGTATCTGACCGGAAAGATCAGCGTGTTACGGCGGCTTCGACCAGCATTGTTAATCTCCCGAACACGCCGGCCTCCCCAGCAGTAGCTCCATCAGCACCGGTTGCGACAACTGAGTTGACTTCCGCCTCTGCAACAAGGAAATTCCCAGCTTACATGCCTCAGCTTTTGCTTGGGCTTTGGATCGCGGGAGTTTTGTTCTTCCTGGCGCGATGGCGGTTGAACGCGATGCGTCTGGCAGCTCTTGTGCGTCGTGCCGGCGTACTCACCGACTCGGGTTGGAACGCGCAAGTGCGCGCACTGGCCGGCGATCTGGGAATCCGGCGTCATGTGGCGTTGCTGGTGAGCGACGAGATTGAAGTCCCCATCACTTCCGGCATCATGTTTCCACGCGTCGTTCTCTCGCTCGATTATGCGGAATGGTCCTCCACACGGCGCTCTGCCATTCTTAATCATGAGCTGGCGCACATCCAACGGCTGGATGCGTTTACGCAGGCGCTGGCCCATCTGACGACGGCACTGTACTGGTTTCATCCGCTGGTATGGCTCATGGTGCGGGCAATGCGCGCGGAGCGCGAGCGCGCCTGTGATGACCATGTGCTGGCAACAGGGACCAAGGCCTCAGACTACGCGCATGAACTGCTCGACATCGTTTCCGGATTGCGCGAACCAGAACTGGTGGCCGCGCTGGCCATGGCGCGACGCTCGCAGTTGGAAGGCCGCGTACTGGCGGTGTTGAATCCAACGTTGCCTCGCGGCTCGGTTTCACGCAGGGCCGCACTGGCTTTGGCGGCATTGACGCTGGGCATTGTGCTGCCGCTTTCGGCGTTGCGTCCCGCGCCGCAGGCCAGCACGCCCAGCGCCAAGCCAACCAAGAAGAAGCCGAGCCCAGCCTCCACACCCGGAGCTGCCGCGCGCCCCAAGAATTCAGCCACGCCCTCTACAAGTGACGAAGCACGGCCTGTCGTGGCCTCCACTCCTGCTCCCGACGCCAGCGATGAACCACCTGAGGTGGCGGAAGCGCCTGAAGCTCCTGAGCCCCCAGAAGCGCCAGAGCCGCCTGAAGTGATACCGACGGGAGGCGTATCGGGAGGTGTGCCGGGAGGTGTACAAGGCGGCGTGCCCGCAGTGCCTGCTGTTCCCGCTATACCTGCTGTACCCGCGGTTCCCAGCGTGCCGGCAGTTCCGGCGGTCCCGGCAGTGCCCGCGGCTCCCGGCGGCGACATTAGCGTGTGCGGCACACGCGCCAAACTGCACAACATGAACATGGAGAGCCATGACGGCTACAAGCGCTGGAGCGCAACGTGGTCAGGCGACAACTGTAGCCTGGACCTTCGCGCGGAAGGCGAGGTCAAGTTCAACGCCGAAGCAACGGAAATCCAGAGCATCTCCTCCGGCGGCTTCTTTGAAGTGAATTTGCGTCAGGACGATACGCTCAAGCAGGTCAAAATCACACCCACGGCCAGCGGCCTGCAATATGTTTACAAGGTCAACGGCAAGCAACAGCCCTTTGAAGGCGAAGCGAAGACCTGGTTCGCGCAATTCCTGCTGGCCCTGGAGCGCAGCACCGGCTTTGCCGCCGACGCGCGCGTTCCCGCGCTGCTGGCCCGCGGCGGCCCTACCGCCGTGCTGGATGAAATCAGCAACCTGCAGTCCGACTACGTGCGCGGCATTTATTTCCGCAAGCTTCTGGAGCAACCCAATCTTCCCTCGCCTGTGGTGCAGCGCATCATCAAGCAGGCGGGTGAGCAGATCCATTCAGATTACGAGATGGCGCGGGTGCTGATGACGGTGGCCAAGCAATATGACCTGCCCGACGAAGCCGCGCGGACGGCATTCCTCACCGCCGCCGGCAAGCTCAAGAGCGACTACGAACATTCCCGCGTTTTGATTGAATTGCTGCGGCGCCCCAACATCTCGAAGGAAAACGTTGGCATGGCGCTCAACTCTGCCGCCAGTATTAAGAGCGACTACGAGAAGTCGCGCATCCTGCTCTCACTGCTGGACCAGAAGGCGTTTGACCAGTCGCAACTCGATTTCTACCTGAAGATGGTGGCGTCGATCCATTCCGATTATGAAAAATCGCGCGACCTGCTGGCGCCGATGCAGAAATATACGCTGGCCGCCGGCCAGGTCAACCAGATCATGGACGCCACGACAAGCATGAGCTCTGACTACGAGAAGTCGCGGCTGCTGCTGGGCCTGGCGAAACAAGGCAAGTTCGATGAAGCCCAGATGACGAACTACCTGAAGGTCGTCGACTCGATGAAGTCCGACTATGAGCGTTCACGCAGCCTGCTGGAGCTGATGCAAAACAACAATCTCAGCGGCGCTTCAGTGAGCAAGGCCATACAAAACATGTCCCGTGCGAGCAGCGATTATGAGAAGTCGCGCGTGCTGACCACGCTGGTAAAGGCCAACAAGTTCGATGAGAGCCAGATGAACACGTACCTCACCGTGATGGACTCCATGACGAGTGACTTTGAGCGCTCACGCTGCCTGCTGGCACTGATGGACACCAACAAACTGAGCAATGCGTCGCTGGGCAAGGTGTTGGACGCGGTTGGCCGCATCAAGTCTGATTACGAAAAGTCTCGCGTTCTGCAGGCGGTGGCCCACTCGTACACGCTGGATGGCTCGCTGCGTGAGAGCTATATCAAGGCCGCCGATTCCATCAACAGCGAATATGAACGCAATCGCGCACTGGCCGCGGTGGTGAAGAGGGCGACGTTGTAAGCGCTTTCACCACGGAGACACAGAGAAGTTCTTTCTGCCCGAGCAAAGCGAGGGATCCTTATAACCACGAGGCCGCAAACCAGCGCCACTTGTGGCCATTAGATTTCCATTTCACCAATAACGGCCGAACGACATCCTATGTAAGCCCGCAGATTCTGGTCTCTATAGGTTCCCTCGCTGCGCTCGGGATTACAAAACAGGCGTGATCGCAATCGCGCGCAGCGGGCTGCCCGAACCATTCACAATCTTCAGCGGCGCGGCAATAACCACTGCGCCCGTCGGCGGCAACTGGTCAAGGTTGCACAACCCAGCCAGTCCAAACTTGCCGCTGCCGTGCATCACATAGTGGTTCGGAAAGGGCGGATCGAAGGTCGAGGCGCGTCCAGCGTCGGTGCCAACCGTCTCAACGCCAACTCCGAGAACGTCTCGCTCTTTAGCCAGGAAATCAGAGCATGCCTTTACAAAGCCGGGCGTATGCGGTCCATCGTCCTGCAGGTTGATGTATTGCTTCGGATCGGTGCGACTGGACCAGCCAGTACGGAGCAGCATCCACGCGCCCGCGGGAATGCGCCCGTGCTGGCTCTCCCACTGTTTCACGCGGTCAACGGTAAGCAGGAAATCGGGGTCGCGAACCACGTCGGTGGTGACGTCAATCACGCAGGCCGGGCCAACAAATTTCTTGGGATTGATTTTGTCGACGCTGTTCTCCGGCAAGTCTTTGCCGCTGACCCAGTGAATCGGCGCGTCAAAATGCGTGCCCGTGTGTTCGCCGGTCTCAAAACCGTTCCAGTACCACGCCGGGCCACGATCGTCATAGTGGGAAAGCTCCCAGATCTTGAACGCCGGCGTGTTCGGCCATTGCGTTGGCAGCGGCAATAACGGCGTCTGCGGGCTCAGCGGCTGCGTGAGATCGACCACACGTAGCGCGCCGCTGTTGAGTTGGGTGATGAGTTCAGCGAGGATCTGTGACATGGATTGACTCCTCTCGAAAAAAGCAAATCCACCACGGAGGCACGGAGACACGGAGAAATTGCAGGATCAGAAAAGCGACGCGAAACTTCGAAGATGTTCTGGCAGCGCAGGGAAGAAACACGGAAGCAGCTTTCTCCCGACCTTAGCTTCCTTTTTCTCCGTGCCTCCGTGTCTCCGTGGTGGATTTTTCTATATACCGCTTGAACTGAAACCGGTTCTCCAGCAATGACAGCTCGGTCACGTACCCTTTCGGCCCAACTGCTTCGACCTTTGCAACGATGGACGTGAGCTCGTTGGCGCGCATGGCATCGTCAAAGGCATGCGTAAACTCCTCCATCGTGGTGACGGTCTTGGTGCGCGCGATGCCGGAGGCGCGCGCTACACCTTCCAGATCGCTGCCGGTGGAAGTCGCCGTGGGAAATCCTCCTACCGAGAGCAGGCTCTCATTGTCAAAGACCACATGCACCAGGTTCCGGGGACGATAGCGCGCGAGCGTGGTGTATCCACCAAGGTTCATCAGGATAGAGCCATCACCATCAAAGACCACAACTTTTTCACGCGGCAGGCAGAGCGCCAAACCAAGCCCGGTGGAAGAGCCCAGGCCCATGGCGTGCTGGAGGTAGAAAAAATTCGGCTTGTGCCCGAGCGATTGCAGCTCAGTCGCAACGGCGCCCATGATGGTCACCACCAGGCAGCTCTCGAGGCGGTCATAGATCGCGCGCAAGCATTCCAGGCGCTGCATCATGCGGGCTCCTCCCACATGAGTTCGCGCGTGAGCAACAGTGCAGCAGGATGCAGGCTGGCATACGCCCAGGTTTGCACCTCTGCAATGCGCTTTTCCACCTTCGCGGGATCGTCAAGAAATGAGTAGGGGATCCCCAGGGCGCGTAGCAGCGGTTCTGTGGCACCGCCACCCTGCGTTTGCCAGGGATCGCGCTCGCCAAAGTGGCCGCGATAGGAAATGACCATCAGCAAAGGAATACGGTAGAGCTGGGCGAAAGAAACGATGCCGTTAATGCTGGCCAGAAAGCCGTGGTTCTGCATGAGCATGGCGGATTTCACGCCGGCAAAATGCGCACCCGCGGAGATGCCAACGCCTTCTTCCTCTTTGGCCAGCCGCACCAGGATCATCTGCGGGTCGTCTTCCGCCATGCGGATCAGGTGCACCAGCCAGGTTTCAGGCAGCGCCGACACCAGTCCGATGCCGCATTTTTTAAGCGCCTGATACACCACTCCGGAATTGTTGAGTGAAACCGGCATGCGGGAATGAAGTAGCTTACAGCAAGTTGCAGCGTTCGCAAAGAACCAAGCTTCGGCAAACAGAGCAGACAACGCGCTGGCGAAAAGCTCGGCCGCCGGACCACGCAGCAGGCCGCAGACGGCCGGCGCAATAGATCAGCCGCAGCAGCCACGCCAGAAACTCAGTTCGTCAATGCCGGGCTTCTGTCTGGCGCAGAATTACACCGAAGGTGCGACCGCCAAAAGCAAAGCCCTGCTCAATGCGACCGGTGACTGCGACCTTGTTGCCATTGCCCGGCACACCAAAATTCTGGCTGTAAACCCACATGCGTCCGGTGCCGTCATCAATCTGGAAGACGCCGTTGCCGAGCGCGCCAAACGAGTCAGACACGGTCCCGTGAATGCTTACATCTTTGCCGGCAAAACGGCCGGGATCTTTACTGACATCGGCAACGCTGGTTTGCGTGGGGCATCCCGCGAGAAACAGCATTCCCGCCATCAGAGTGATTGCCAGCGCCATTTTACCCGCTTTGTTAAGCACCAAAACCTCCAGAAACTCTAAATTTAGAATAACAAATTGGATGCAGGAACACTGGACACAGTACATATGACCATAGGGAAAACCGGCCCCGGATCATGGATCAATATGAGATTTTGCGGGAGATGGTGGAGCCCAAACCTCGATGATTTCCGGAACAGTGGGACAGACGAAATGCGCAACGCGAATCAAGGGATTCCAGCGGGCATTGTGACGGATGACCAGAGACATCCGGCGCGGGACTCTCCTACCACCTGTGACAGTGCCTCACGCTTGCATTTCATGCATGGATGGGCTCAATTGTATGTGAGGTGTCGACGGCTGCCTTGTGATCGTCAACTAATTCAGCTCAGGCCCTGCTCCTGCATTTTTTTTCTCAGGCTCAGCGGCCGCATGTCCGTCCAGACTTCTTTGATGTAAGCCAAGCATTCTTCTTTTGTGCCGCTCTTCCCTGCGTCTCTCCATCCCAATGCATTCTCCCGGTGCGCAGGCCAAATTGAGTATTGTTCCTCATGATTTAGCACGACTTTGTAAATTGTCTTATCCTCGCTATCGTTCGTCATATCAGCTTCTCCAAGAGAGTTTAATTTTCGGCCGCCGATCCACTACGTTGCGTTACAAATGGTTTTTTTTGCCTCACGGTGAAATTGCCTATCGCTGCCGAGCATAGCCAGAAATTCTATAACGTCTTCTGCAATAGCCCCAGAGTGAGTTGATTCAGCCGCACGGGATCAACAATCTCGGAGCCCTCGGCAATCAGCGCCAGTTCGAACAGGAGTTCAATCGAGTCAACGACAGCCGGATCCTCACTATTCGCATTGTAGCGATCGTACATACGCGCGATGATGGGATGGCCAGAATTTAGTTCCATGATGCGTCGCTGTTTCGGACCGCTGCCCTTGCCTTTTTGCAGCAGCCGCTCCAGATGCGGGCTGTACTCATGCTCCTCCGTGACCAAGCAGGCAGGCGAATCGACCAGACGCGTTGACAGCCGGATCTGCTTCACGTATTCATCCATTTTTTTCTGGCAGGCCTTGAGGAAGTTTACGAATTCCTCTTCTTTCTTCTTGACCTGCTCTTCGAGCTGTTTTTTCTCTTCTTCCGTTCCCAGGTGGACTTGGCCCTTGGTTAAGGATTTCAGACGTTTTCCTTCAAACTCGTGGAGATGCTGGACCAGCAATTCATCCACCGGATCGCTGAGATAGAGCACCTCATACCCTTTCTGTTTCGACGCCTCAAGGTGGGGAGAGTTTTCGATGACCTTGCGCGATTCGCCGGTCAGATACAGGATCTCGGTTTGCTCCGGCTTCATTCTTTCCATATAGGCCTTGAGAGCAGTCAGCTCCTTAGGATCATGCGAGGATTCGAACAACAGCAGCGGAAGCAGCTTTTCTTTATTTTCATAATCAGAGCTGACACCTTCCTTCAACGCCCTCCCGAAATCACCCCAGAACTTCTGGTATTTCTCCGCCTCCTGCTCCCGCATTTCGGTGAGCGAATCCAGTATTTTACGGGTCAGCCATTTACGGATCTGGGTTATATGCCGGTCCTGCTGCAGTCGCTGACGGGAAATATTGAGCGGCAAGTCGCTGGAGTCCACCACTCCCTTGATGAAGCGAAGATGCCTGGGCAGCAAGTCCTCACATTTTTCCATGACCATCACCCGCTTTGCGTATAGCCTGAGGCCGCTTTCGCTACCATGGTAAAAAAGATCATAAGGAGCTTGCGAAGGGATGAACAGCAGCGCTTCATATTCCACAGTCCCCTCGGCTTTGAGTGACAATACTTTAAGCGGATTTGTCCAGTCATTGGAAAGGTGTTTATAGAAGTCGTTGTAATCGCTTTCGCTGACCTCCGACCGGCTGCGCGTCCAGATCGGCTTCATTGAGTTCAACGTCTTGGTTTCGATCTTGATTTCTTTGGCTTCTCCCTCTGTCTCGCCTGGTTCCTGCGGCGGACCTTCATAGATGATGGGATAGGCAATGAAATCAGAATACCTGTGGACAATCATGGAGAGTTTCCAGCGATCGGTATAGTCTTCAATGCCTTTTTCAGCATCAACTTCCTTGAGATGGAGAATGATGTCAGTTCCGTAACTTGCCTTTTGCGCATCCATGAGCGTATAGGTGCCATCTCCGGTGGATTCCCACTGGCTGGCGCCCGGCTCACCCGCACGGCGGGTCAGGATGGTTACCTTTTCCGCCACCATGAATGCGGAATAAAAACCAACTCCGAATTGTCCAATTAAGTCGCCAAAGGCTGGTGCGGTCTGAGATTCTTTCATTCGTTTGCTCAGTTCCCGTGTTCCGGACCGGGCAATCGTCCCGATATGTTCCATAAGCTCCTGGCGGCTCATACCGATCCCCGTATCGCTGATGGTCAAGGTCCGCGCTGCCGCGTCCGGCTTCAGGCGAATCTCATAGTTGTGCCCGTCTTTGACCAGTCCGGGATTGGTCAAGGCTTCAAATCGCAGTCTGTCCAACGCATCCGACGCATTCGAGATCAGCTCCCGCAGAAATATCTCTCTTTGGGTATAGAGAGAATGGATCATCAAGTTAAGAAGCTGTGCAGTTTCAGCCTGAAATTGAAATGATTCGACAATTGGCGCGGTCGACATACTAACTCCCTGGAAAAAGACGTTATGGTAACGCGTGTCGGAACGATTTGAATCTTCCGAGAAGGGTTATTTTACTCCAGGCATGCGCCTGAACTGCAAGAATAGCACAGACCCTGGGGCGTCTTTTGCCTCATAGGAGAAGGTAACTTCTACCGGCACAATATTCAGGTATTGGACGAGAATGGTCCTCATGGCCACGCGAGCAGTGATGAAACGGCCCTATCCCCGTCAAAACAGAAACGATCGGCACACCCATTTTCATCCATAAGAAAAAAACCTGCGGCAAATTTGGGTCCGGTTTAAAGGCATGGCAACGTCGATCTGCCAGATGTGAAACGGTGCCTGCGGAAAGTGGCCTCGGCATGGTGGGTGCCAAACCAATGGTCAAACTTCCTGCGCGCGTGAAGCGGGAACAGCGCTTAATATGTCGTTTCGGAACGCATTCATAAACTCCAATTCCGGATCGCGAATGAAGAAGTGGTCTCCGCTCAACATCCTTACCTTGCACCCAGCAGAGCTTTGTTCCTGCCACGCACGGCAACTTTCTACGGGAACACTTGCGTCACGGAGTCCCCCGTATACCGTAATGGGACATGACAGCAGCTCTCCGGGATGGTACTCATAGGTATCGACAATTTCGAAATCTGCCCTAAGAGGGCGGATGAACAGTTCCAACAATTCAGGCTCTTCGAGTATTTCCTTAGGAGTGCCGTTGAGCTTTTTCAGTTCTGCGGCAAATTTGTCAGGAGGAAGATTGAATGTCGCCGGGTCATTTCTCGGCCACTGAGGAGCGCAATGGCCCGATACGAACAGGTGCTTCGGTCCTGTGCCGTGCCTGCGAAAAAGCTCCCGGCCCAGTTCGAAGCTTATGAGGGCGCCCATGCTGTGTCCATATAGAGCATAGGGGACATTCGTTTCGCGATGCATGCGATCCGCAATCGCATTCACCAGGGCTATGAGCCGGGTAAATGCCTGTTCCTTCATGCGCTTTCCGCGGCCCGGCAAATGAACCAGACAGATGTCAATCTGCTCAGGGAACCATCGCTGCCAACTTCGGTATATCTCCGAACTTCCTCCTGCGTATGGAAAGCAAAACAACCGGAGCGACGGTATGCTGGCCAGGGACAGGTGCTCAAACCAACTCGGGCCGGAATTGCCTGCGCGACTACTCGTCATCATGGGGAGTTAGTTCCTCTGGATTCGTCATCGAGTTGGGCGCTGTGCTGAACGCCGCCCGTACTAGAGTAGCAAGACCTGCGCGAGCCAGCATCAGAGGAGCTGCAAGTCAATGTCAAGCCGCTGAAAAAGTCAGGAGCGTGCGGTTTGCCATTCCCAGGTTGGATCTCTGGAAGATGGAGTTAAATGATGCGGATCCAAGCGTATCAAACAACACAGTGCCTAGAATGCTAGCAACGCGCACAATGCCGAATTCATTGTAATTTATTGTACGGTGGTTCCACTAACAAGTCCGATCGCAAAGCCCTTCGAGGGGAGTTGCCAGCGGTGTCTGGTACCAAAATTTATCAAGTGGGTGCAGGGGGCGGGATTGTGGGGGATCAGCCCCCTTTTTTTCTCAAGAGGGATGACGCAGTAATCAACATACAAACGTGACGGATTCACTCCAAGAATGAGTCTTCAGCGGGGGACTTAGGAGTGATAAATAGAAACGCCAACTGTTCGATGAAGAATTGAGATTCCTAACAGAGGGGAGTAAGCCGGTGTTACCGCCAGGTAAAAGGAGGAGTTGTGATCATGGTGGCCAGAGCACTTCGGCGCCTGAAAAGCCGTAACTTGCTGGCCGTTGCTTCAGTGAAGTTAGAAGCAGAAACGTTTTCAACACAGGGTGAGAATTCAGGAAATGCTGTTAATAGCTGAGAATCGCTGCCCTGCAGCATCGTCATATCAAAGAGAACTGACTGACTTGTGTAAAAGTGCAGTCGAATTCGAAATCTGCCGGGCGAGCAAATCCAATGGATCAATGCATAGAGGATGCCAGCCGTCCCGATCTTGCAGTTGCCTTGCGAGCACATGTAGTTCTGTACAGCCCGCAATAAATGATTCAACTTCGTAGGACCTGAG
>JBGPZS010000456.1:0-3779 GCA_041493865.1 Terriglobia bacterium | reverse complement strand
CGTTGAGCTCCGCCTTACGTCATTTTGAGCCGGAGTTGCTCTGTTACATCGCCGGGGCAGACCCGTATAAAGAAGACCAGCTCGGCGGACTGTCATTGACCATCGAGGGCCTGAAGAAGCGCGATGAGCTGGTGCTGAAGGTAGCGAAAGCGCGGAACCTGCCGGTGATGATTACTTATGCCGGCGGGTATGCGCGGCGCGTGGAGGACACGGTGACAATCCATTGCAATACAGTGCTGGCGGCGAAGGAGACCTTCTCGTGAAACTGCAACTGGTGCGCCACGCTACGCTGCTGCTGGAGTACGCGGGCATGAAACTGCTGGTCGATCCCATGCTGAGCGACGCCGGGACCATGGCGGCAATCCAGAATTCGCCGCATCCACGCCCGAACCCGCTGGCGCCGCTGCCGTTTCCCGTCGAACAGGTGCTGGACGGCGTGCAACTGGTGCTGGTGACGCACACGCACCGCGACCACTGGGACGATGCCGCGATCCAGCTTGTACCCAAAGATTTGCCGCTGCTCTGCCAGCCGGAAGACCTGAAGAAAATGGAAGCAGTGCATTTTATGAATGCCTCAGCGGTGCACGATATGAAGCACTGGAGCCACATCTGCATCACGCGCACGCCGGCGCAGCATGGCACGGGAGAGATCGCGCGGGCCATGGCGCCCTCCAGCGGGTACGTGCTCAGCAGCGAAGGCGAGCCGACCGTCTATATCACCGGCGACACCATCTGGTATGACCAGGTGGGGGAGACGATCAAGGAACAGAAGCCGCACGTGGTTGTGGTGAACGCAGGGGCAGCCCAGTTCCTGCACGGCGATCCCATCACCATGACAGCGGGCGACGTGATACGGGTGTGTCGGGCAACGCCGCACGCGCAGGTGATCGCCGTGCACATGGAGGCGATCAACCATTGCCTGCTTACGCGGCAGGAGTTGGCGCATCAGGCCCACTCCGCCGGCGCACGGCTGATGATCCCTGCTGATGGAGAGATCGTAGCGCTGCAGGGCGGATAGAAAAGACATTCGCCGCAGATCAGCGCAGATGAGCGCAGATCAACAAAAGCGGGAGTATTTCTGGTGGAGCCGTAACCCTTGTAGTAGGGCTGTCCCTTTGTGCTGAGGTGCCGATTTTGTTTTGTAAAGCGAGAGAAAGAAAAATCCAGAGCTGCACAACTCTTTTGACGTGTAAGGGTTCTTACCTAGCAGAGCAAACCGCCATGAAATGCGAGATCTGCAAAACGATCGAGAGACTTGAACTGGAAGAGTCAGCGCACGACCTCTGGCACTGTGCCGACGCTCAGCCCAAGAAGGCCTTCGCGCTGAATCGCGTTTGGGAACAGCGGATGCAACATTTCGGCGGGGCAATTTTCTCATGGTTCAGTTTCGTGGTTGTCGCCCGCTTCTGGGCCATGCTGCACGACCGTCAGCACTACGTCACGCTGGGGCTCTAACGGGCGTGGTCCTTCAATTCTCTACTCCTCTTATACGGCCTTCTCCCTTCGCTCATACCCATGCATGAAAGCATGGCTGGTCCCATGTTCTGAATACGAACCTGCACCAGAAACCAGCAGCGGACAGTCCCTTTAGGTTGCAATGGAACCGGGAGAAACGGTGAATAATCAGGCAGGGAGCAGGCCAGGCATGGTGGTCCATTCGACGGGGCGCCGTCCAGCATCACGAAAAAGCTTCAAGAACAGCGTGCTAACATTTCAGCGTGGGAGGAAAAAATGAAACTCAAGGCAGTCACAGTTGCAATCGCACTCATTGCACTTTCACTCTCCCCCTGGGCCGCCTCGAATGCCAATACCGCGTTCGACAGTCTCAAGGGTCTGGCCGGAGAGTGGCAATCCAAGGACCCCAGCGGCAAGCAGCAGATCGTTACCTGGAAGGTGGTTTCCGACGGCTCGGTAGTGATGGAGTCCATGCAGGAAGCAACCATGGTCACGATGTATCACGTCGATAACGGCCGCCTGATGCTTACGCACTACTGCAGGGCCCAGAACCAGCCCCGCATGCTGGCCCAGGTCTCTGACGATGGAAAGACGTTTACCTTCGACTTCCTGGATGCCACCAACCTGGCCAGCCCCAACGACGGGCACATGCGCAAGCTGGTGCTGACCATCCAGGACAAAGACCATTTCACCGAGCATTGGTACTTCAGCACGGATGGAAAAGACGACGAGCACGGCTTGGTTCATCTCACACGCAAGCGATAGCCTGCCGGTCACGCTGGGGCCGTCCGAAGGCGATGGCCCCGGGGGCTCAACAGCAGATCCCTCGCTACGCGTCGGGATTTCGCCTGCAGGTCACCCGCTCGGCTTTGCCTCGCTCACGCCCGCAAGACGGCTCAACTTGACAACGGCGGACGCGGTTGCATAGGCTGTCGCTTCCATGTCAACTTCCCTGGACAAGCTCAACGCCAAGATTTTCTCCGAGCAGTTGCACACCCAATTCAAAGTCCACTTTGGCGGCGCGGGGCCTATGATGCTCGAATTGGTTGAGGTCATGGAGCGCGACCCGTCTCCCAAGCTCGAGCTGTTTTCGCTACAGTTCCGCGGACCATCGGCTCTCCGTCTGGCGCAGCAGATCCATCGCCTGGAACACGACAAGCTGGGGATCTTCGAAATCTTCCTCACCGCGATTGGCGCCGACCCGGAGCAGCGAATCCTGTATGAATCGGTGTTTCATCGTTTCCGCAAGCCCGCGCCATGACGCACAACACAAAGACGCGCGACGAGAAAACCCGCGACAAGCAGGTCACTCTGCGTCCGGTCTCCGCGGCCGATGACGGCTTCATCTTGCAGGTATATGCCAGCACGCGGGAGCAGGAGCTGGCGCAGGTTCCGTGGAGCGCGGAACAAAAAGAAGCTTTTCTCAGGATGCAGTATGCGGCGCAGAAGGAGCACTATGCGGCTGAATTCCCCCGGGCCAGCCACGACGTTATTTATGTGGACGAAATACCCGTGGGCCGTATCTACCTGGACCGCCGTGAAGACGTACTGCACATTCTCGATGTCACGGTGCTGCCGCCGCATCGCGGCCAGGGAGCTGGAGCGGTCCTGTTGCGCCGGCTTCTCCATGAGGCAGGCAGCCTTGGGAAGCCGGTCACGATCTACGTGGAAAGCTTCAATCCCTCACTGCGCTTCTTCGAACGGCTTGGCTTCCAGCAAGAGCATCAGAATGGGTTTCAACTGCTGATGAAGTGGCAGAAGCCGTAAGTCCATTTGAAGCTGCGCCCACGGCCTGATTCTGTTGAGCCTGGTTCTGTGGAACCTGGTTCTGTTGAACCTGGTTCTGTTGCGCGGCCTTGCCCGTCGCGTAAGGTACGGCGATGATGTGGGCTGCCTCCAGCCGGTTTACCACGGCGGAGTAGAGCTGCTGCCCGTTTCCTTCCGGGACGATAAACAGCGCAAAGCGTCCGAGGCCGTCATGCTCAAACAGGTGCGTTGCCTGCGGCAGCGCTGACGAGCCGCCAAAAATCAGCACAAAACCACTGCTGGCGGGCACGATAGAAGATGCCTTGTTCACGACGGCAAAGCTTCTCGTGTTGGCCGGCGCGATCCTGGGCAGGTCTTCAACCGCAAGCAATGTCACCCACACCGGCAACGCGTTGCCGCCGGCCGGGAAGACCTTGAAGTTTGTGCCTATGGCGCCGGCAAACGCGTCACGGCCCATGTGATCGAGCGCCGTGGCGTGGTCTTGCCAGTTTCCCGAATTGGACGATGGACCTCTGCGCAGAGGTTCCGCTTCTTCATTGCCCCCGATGGGCCGTCCT
>JBGPZS010000569.1:0-2609 GCA_041493865.1 Terriglobia bacterium | reverse complement strand
CGATCACTTTGTCTACATCCTGCTGAAAGCAGTCATCGGTAAAGCCCATCCGCAGGGCCAGCGCGCGAAACATATCAGTGTTAGACCGGCACTCGCCCAGAGGCTCCATGGCCTGATTGGATATCTGCAGATACGTGTGGCCATACGCCTTGTTCAGGTCTTTATGTTCCAGGAATGTAGTCGCGGGAAGGACAATATCGGCGTAGCTGGTGGTGTCAGTGAAAAACTGCTCGTGTACCACCGTAAACAGGTCTGGGCGCATGAGGCCGCGGACCACGTCATGATGATTGGGTGCGACCACCGCAGGGTTGGAGTTGTACACAAAAATCGCCTTCACCGGCGGATCGCTCAGGTGGTTTAGCGCCTTGCCCAGCTCTGACATGTTTACCACGCGCGCGGCGCGCCCCAGCGGACTCTTCTGCATCAGGTCCGGACGCTCCAGAGCATGCATATTCAGGTAAAACGAGCCGCTGGTGGAAAGCTGCAAACCGCCGCCGGCTTCAGCCCACGAACCGGTGATGCAAGGTAGCATGGCGATGGCCCGCATGGCCGAGCCCCCGTTCTGTGAGCGCTGCACGCCGTAATTCACGCGGATAACTGCCGGCCGGACCGTGGCATACTCGCGAGCCAGCTTGCGAATGTCGTCCGCGGCGATCCCCGTCCACGCGGCCACACGCTCCGGCGGGTACTCCTGCACGCGCTGCCGCAGTTGCTCAAAGCCCAGAGTGTATTTGCTGACGTAAACAGCGTCGTAAAGCTTTTCATTGACGATCACGTGCATCATGGCCAGCGCCAGCGCCACGTCCGTTCCCGGATTGATAGGCAGGTACCAGTCAGCAGCGCGTGCCGTGCGGGTCCTGTAAGGATCGATTACTACCAGCCGGGCGCCATTGCGCCGCGCCTCTTCAATAAACGGCCACAGGTGAACGTTGGTGGCGTGAATGTTCGCGCCCCAGGCAATGATGTATTTGGAATCGCGAAACTGCTCCGGCTCTGTTCCCACGTTGCGCCCGATCACGGTCGCCAGGCCCGCGGCGCCGGCAGAGGCACAGATGGTCCGGTCCAGTTGCGATGCGCCCAGCCGATGGAAGAAACGGTGCGCCATCCCCGAATAACTCAGCACGCCCATGTTGCCGGCATAGGAATAAGGGAGAATGGCCTCAGGGCCGGCCTCGTCAGAAATTTTCTTGAAGCGGGCGCTAGCTTCATCCAGCGCCTCGTCCCACGAAATGCGGGCAAAATCGCTCGCGTCTCCCTTGCCTTGCCCCTTGGGGGCTGTCCGACGCATTGGGTAGAGCACGCGGTCGGGCGAGTAGACGCGGTCCAGATACTTCGTCACTTTGGCGCACAGGAAGCCACGCGTCACCGGATGCGCCGGATCACCCTGCACCTTGGTCGCACGCCCGTCTTCCACGGTCACCAGGATTCCACAGGCGTCAGGACAATCATGCGAACAGACGGTATGGACCACCTTCTTCATGGTTTTTATTATATGACTGTTGGAAAGAAATCGGCTGAATGCACACCAAAAGGCATAAAAACCCGCAATGTCAGGCAGAGACAGAGCGGGCCGTCGAATTAGCCCAGGTCTTCAACGCACGCAGGTCGAGCTTGCCGGTGCCCAGATACGGCAGAGCATTCACGCGGAAGAACTGGTCTTTGCGCGGTTTCCATAGAGCAGGCAGGTCGGATGCAGCCAGCTTGGAAATGATGGGTGCGAGTTGTGCTTCGCTGAGGACGTGAAACACTATCAGCCGCTCGCCTTTTTTCTCGTCAGGCGCCGCTGAAACCACAAAGACCTGCTCCGTAGTTTCGGCCAGCTCGTGCAATTTCTCTTCTACCTTCACGTGCGGGATCATTTCACCGCCAATCTTGCTGAAGCGACTTAGGCGGTCCGTGATGGTCAGAAAGCCGTCATCTGCCACGGCGGCAACGTCACCCGTGGTGTACCAGCCGCCTTGCAAAACTTCGCGCGTCCTCTCCGGATGCCCCAGATAACCCTGCATCACGTTGGGACCGCGCACTAAAAGCATGCCCGGCGTGTCCGGGGGCAATGGCTGTCCAGTATCCGGATCAACAATACGCACGCTCATGCCCGGCAAGGGATGGCCAATGGTCCCCGGACGTGCTCCGCGCTGGACAACACCCGGTGCGCGAAAATCGAAAATGTTTACGGCCACCACAGGCGCGCACTCCGTGCAGCCATAACCTTCCAGTGGCCGCACGCCAAATTGGTCTTCAAACGCACGGGCCACGCGTTCGGAAAGCTTCTCGGCGCCCACCAACACGCAGCGCAAGCTCACAAAATCTTCTCTGGGAACGCGGCGGGTGTAGGCCTGCAGAAATGTTGGCGTGGTAATCATAAAAGTGACGCGGTATTTTCGCGTCAACTCGCCGATGATTTGCGCATCGAGCGGACTGGGGTGGAACACCACGCCCACGCCATAAGTGGCGGTAAGCCACAGCGTCACGGTGAAGCCAAACGCATGGAAGAACGGGAGAACGCCCAGCAGTTTGTCGTCGCTGGCAAACGAAAATACCTGCGTCATCTGCCGGATATTGGCCAGCACATTGTGGTGCGTAAGCATTACGCCCTTGGGGTCGCCCGT
>JBGPZS010000295.1:0-5396 GCA_041493865.1 Terriglobia bacterium | reverse complement strand
GAAGTCTTGAACAATCAGCCCAACAAAGGCGAGATTGGCCGCGCAACCAGCCGTGACGGCATTCAGTGGCGATACGAGCGGATCGTCCTGCAGGAGCCGTTTCATCTCTCCTATCCCTACGTTTTCCGATGGAAAGACGATTTCTATATGACACCGGAAACGCTGGGGGCCGATGCAGCCCGCCTCTATCGCGCCGTGCGATTTCCTGACGAGTGGGCTTACGTTAAGGACCTGCTTCCCGGACAGCACGCCGACCCTTCCATGTTCTGCTGCGACGAGAAATGGTGGCTTTTCACCTGCCCAAACCCGTACAAGCATGACACGCTCAGCTTGTATTCCGCCGCTGATCCTGTTTCCAACTGGACGGAGCATCCTGCGAGCCCTCTCATCTCTGGCGACAAAAGCATGGCCAGGCCCGCAGGCAGAGTGCTGCACTATGACGGCAAGCTGGTCCGCTTTACCCAGGATTGTTACCCCACCTACGGCCGACAGGTGAGGGCGTTTGAGATTACTGAGCTGACCGCAACAACATACAAAGAGCATGAGGCCGCTGATTCTCCGGTGCTGTCACCCGGTAGCAGCGGATGGAACGCATCCGGCATGCACCATGTTGACGCGCATCGCGTCGAGCGATCGTGGCTGGCGTGCGTCGACGGACTTTTGGATATTTGACCCACACTGGCTGCCCGGCCAAAGACTTGGAGGAGCGAATAAAAGCGTGTCTGGCCCTCTGCGCATCCTGGTTACCCGGCAAAGCTTTTATCCCGCGCGGGCCTACCCTGTTTCCACTCAGGGCCTGGCTGGTTTTCGCATTACCGATCTGACGGTCAAAGGCCTGGCGGAGCTTGGCCATGAAGTCCACTACCAGGTCCAGCTCAACCAGGTGCCCTTGCCAGAAGGCGTCCGTTGGGTTGCAGATGGCTCGCTTCCCTTCGTGGATATCGCCCACCGCCAAGTGGACGTGCATGTGCGGAAATCTGAGTTGCCGCAGCCATGGGTCAGAACCTGCCATACCGACCTGGCAGGACGCGGCCTCGACAGGGGCATGGCGGAAGACAACTGGATTTTTGTTTCGAGCACTCTGGCGCGCACCTACGGAAGCACGCGGTATGTGGTCAACGGCATCGATCCTTCCGAATTCATTTACTCCCAAAGCAAAAGCAGTTATTTCCTCTTTGTTGCATGCCTTGACCGCGCGGCGCAAAAAGGACTCGAGATTGCGATTTCTCTCGCCCGGAAAGCCGGCTTCAAGTTGTTGGTTGCCGGTTCCGCGGTGAGCGACGAGACAACCGCAGCTATCCGGGAGCAGTGCAGGCATGCAGACGTCGAATTGGTGGGCGAGGTCCAGGGCAGCCGGAAGGCTGAAATGTTTGCCGGAGCGCGCGCTCTGCTTTTTCCCACGCAAGCAAACGAGGCCTTCGGCACTGTCATGGCAGAGGCGCTCATGTCGGGAACACCGGTGATTTGCAGCAATCGTGGGGCCTGCCCGGAGATTATTTCTCCTGACGTGGGGTTCGTATGCGGCACGGAGCAGGATTACCTTGCCGCGATTGACTGCGTGCATCTGATAAAGCCTGCGGACTGCCGGGAGAAGGCGCTCCGCCAATATCACTATTTGCGTATGGCAAGAGACTATGAAGAGCAGTACCAGCGGGAAATCGGACGGATACATGCTGAAGCGCACAGTTCAAGCTCGTGATTGCAATGCGTGCCCGCATCACGCAGGCTTCCAGAGGCGGAGAGTCGTGCCCTCGCGCCGGCAAAACAAGTTGCCTTCACCGCCGCTCACAGCTTCAAAGCGGCTTGCAACCGTTTCCTGCGCAATCAACCGCCACTGCAGCGTTGAGAGCTTGCGGGCAAGTTCCAGGTCAAAATCGCCTTCGGAAGAGGTCAGCAAATACTTTGCCTGCACGTTTCGCAAGGCTGTGTCCAGGTCGTGCTCCAGGTAGTATAGGACTTCGGCCAGCAGCACGATATCGGCCTTGACCGGTACCCGCTCAATATCTTGTTGCATCACTTCAGTTTGTTTGTCATTCCGGAAGCGCGTCCGCAGCCGGCGCACGAATTCCGGGTGAACTTCCAAAGCCCGTATGCGCGCCGCCGGGAACGCTCTGCGGAGAAACCGGGTCATGGCGCCTTCGCATGCGCCCACCTCCACAATGGTTTTCACGCTATCGGGCGGGACGTGGTCCATGAGGAGTTTGCACGACCGTTCATACCTGTACGTTTCATAGGGCGACGATAACAGCCCCCAGGCGTCAGGAAACGGCAGGATTTCCGAACGAGTCAGCGCAATGCCGTGCATTACCTCCTCGAACGTAGCGGGTGTGAAGCTCTCCACGCCCAGCAGCGCCGTATGCGGGACCCTGAATGTGTCGTCTTCGGTGCGGATCCTCAATGAGTAGACAGTGTTGATGATTCTGGCCTTGGCGGCAAACGCTGCGCGCTTCAGAACATTCACTTGCCGGGCCATTCCTGCGGGCGCCTGCACCCAGACCTTTCCGAATGCCTGCGCCGCGGCCAGGGCCACCGATCCACGCAACGTGTCGTCATCGAACGGACTGTGAGTGTAGACACGGCCATCAGTCTTATATCGCCGCAAACGCTTTACCAGGGCTTGAAATGAGGGGCTGTCAATGTTCTCCACTACGTGCGCAAGATACTCCGCGTTTCGCGCTTTGAGCTGTACTGCTGCCTGCTGCAATTCTTCCCGCAACTCGCGGCCGCTGCCCGGCCATTTTTGGTCGCCGACGGCGATGATCGAGGCATTACGGCATACGCTACTGAAGCCCAGCGTTTCATCCGAAGGGTATGCGACGACAATCAGGTTGGAGCGCGCTCTGGGCATGGGTTCGTGAATGGTTGGAACTCACTTACAGATTGAGTCTGGACCTAAAGACGGGCCTTGATGAAGCCAAGCAGTTTTTCCCGGGTATTGTCCACGGAATATTTTTTGACCCACTCGGATGCGTCAATGCGCACGTCGCGCTCCAGCGCGGAAGCGATTGTGTCCACGATGGGGCCGCGCTTCCTGGTGATAGGGCCAAAAACGTTGGGCCGCAATTCTTCCCGCTCAAACCCAAAATAGTTGCCATTGACCACGCACGTGAGTCCGCACGCCATGGCTTCAATCATCGCAATGCAGAAGCTCTCCCGCGGAGAAGCCATCACAAACAAGCGGGCGCGGCTGCACAGCTCAGCTATCTCCGCGGCCGTTCTCCAGGATTTGGGCTGCATGGGCGCCTCGCGGTCGGCCGTGCCGATCACGGTAACGCCATCCATGTAGCGTTCCACTTCCTGGAAATACTCCACGTCCTCCGTTCCGCCCACCAGGTACAGGGGAAGACCAAAGCGGTCGTAGATTCTTTCCTTGTAAGCCTGCACCAGTTCAAGCTGGTTTTTTTCCGGATAGATTCTGGCGACGCAAAGCACATAGTCTTCGCCGCTGCGTTTCTTATAAAACACCTCCGGGTTGTAGGAGCCTCCAATGCGGAGAAGATCGCCATGCGGGCGATCGCTCAAGTGGGTCAGGATCCCGCGAAACAGGGCTTCATTGATCTGCTTTTCCGGGTGGCGCTGCACAAAGCAGAAAGAGGGGATGCGGTGGGCGAGCGGGCCGATCAGCACCCGGTCGCTGAAATCGATATCGGGGTGGATAAAAAGGCTGAACTCGAACTTTTCTTCAAACAGAAGCGGGAGCTTCAGGTGCTGTGGGACCGGTGTGCCGTAGTGCAGAAGCTGGCAATCGCCCTCACAGTGGCATACCAGGAGGTAGACGTCATAGTCGCAAAAAACGTAGCGTTGATAATCGCTGACGAGCCTCTCATATCCGCCAACAACAACTGGATAAGGGCTGTCGCTACAGACAATAAGAGCTTTTGGTTTCATGTCGAGCTGAAGCATCCGTACGGCTTTGGCTGTTGAACTCCAGTTTCCCTATGGTCCGCGAATGTGTGGCCCAGCTTGCTTTGTAAGCGTGCGATCCGCGGAGCAGATCATACTCCTCAAACCCCGAGGCCATGGCATGCTCAATGCCGGCCGCAAAAAGCAGCCGACCCGGCGACCACTGCGCCGCCTCCGGCAGACGGCCTCCGTTCCAACTGCAAAGGCTGTTCCGGCCTCGCATGCAAAGGTCCAAGGCCAGGACCCGGCTTCCATCCACCAAAACAAACGCTGTCATTTTGCCCTCTACAAACAATGAAGGCAAGGCTTCTCTTACAAACTGCTGCACTGGTTCGTGTGCGAAACGGCTCTTGCTTTCAAACCGGCTTAAGTTAAGTGACAAAAACAGCTCCGCCATTTCAGCCGGCGAGGTCCGGTGCGGGGTCAACTGGCAAACTTGCAGGCCGCTTCTTTGTGCGTTCCGTTGTGTCCGGCCAAGACCTTTGCGAAAAATGCGGCTTCGCGTGGCCAGATACCCGGGAAAGGTGTTTGCAAGTTGGATATAGAAACAGCTCTTGCCCGGCTGGTAGCTCGCGTCTAAACCGTCTTTCCCTGCCATGCGACCCACCGCTTGCACGCAGTTTGAATCAGGACGCACGTTGGAAAACGCAAGCCGGTACGGCGAAGCGTGAGAGATAGCGAAGTCCAGGAGACCGGACTGCGCGGCCAGATCGTCGGCGCCCGCGACCAGGTCGTTGTAGTCGCTCATGGGCGAGGGGAAATCGAGGGTCCCGTCTTCCTCTTGCAAGGCAAGGGGCAGTACCGCGGCCAGTTCAGGGCCACGACGGGCCATCATGACAAAAGGCGCTAGCTGTGCGTGGTAGCGGCACCATGCCAGGAACCATCGGGAAGAACTGAACGCGCGGTTGCACGGAGATTGCTCCAGCAATCCGTCCCATTGCCGGGCAATAGCTTCCACGTCAGCCAGGTCGCGAAGGACACAATATTCCAGCGCGCCGGCAGGTTCACTGGCATTCGCGATCAAAGATGGATTTGCGCTCAAAATCCCACCGTCGCACTCCGAGCGACATCATAGCCATTCTTTGGCATCCTGGCACTGCAATTCGCGCCTTGCGGCACACAAAAAATGGGCAGGAGGGTTTGGTTCGCGCTCCTGCCCGGACCATCTTCTGATCATTTAGGATTTTCGGAAGTGTCGTTCTGCCCAGCCTTCAGGCCCTTTGTGCTTCTGTTCTCGAACCTCCCTTGAGGATCTTTCTTGGCCGGGGCCAACTCGGGCGCACCCGGTGGAGTCACCCGCGGCGTGATGCCCGGCGTTGCAGTGTAGAACCTCAACTGCTTTGCTCCGGACTCGCACGCAGCTTGCTGCTGCGGCGTGCCATTGACCCGGAACAGTCCCCAGTTGCCTGATGGGAATTCTCCACTAGGGAAACTCCTATACAGATAGTCTCCGGCAATTTTGTTCGTGCCGCCCGCACTGGGAAGCACGATGT
>JBGPZS010000272.1:0-5630 GCA_041493865.1 Terriglobia bacterium | reverse complement strand
GTTGGCGCCGGGATAGCGATTGCAATCGGCTCGCGCTCGCGCTCAGCCTGTTGTCTCGCTTCCCTCGCTTTCGCTTCTTCGGCAAGCTGGCGCATCTTGACTTGCGTCCGGTGATAGGCATACCCACCCATTGCGCAGCCGAGTATCAGGATTGTGGCAATGGTGGCTAGGAGCTGGCTTCGTTTGGTGGAAAGAATGGCCGTCGTGGGACGGCGCAACGGAATGGGCCCTTTGGCTGGGACCGTCGCGGCCGCGGCGACCCTGACTGTGCTCCCGGAGATAACACGCACCGGAAGCACGACGGTTTTTTCAGGCAACGGCCCTATCGCAGCGGTTGACCCGGTGCGCACAGGACCCGCTGCCAGTTTGTAGTTTTCTAGATCGCGGACAAGGTCCGCGCCGGTCTGATAGCGATCGTCAGGCGCTTTGGCCAGTGCCTTGGTGACAATCGCACTCAAACCGGGATGGACAGTTACATCCAGATCGCGTGGCGTGATCGGGGTTTCGTTGACGATTTTGTAAATAATGGTTGTGACGTTCTGCCCGACGAACGGCTTCTCGCCCGTCAGCATTTCATAGAGAATTACGCCCAGGCTGAAAAGATCAGAGCGCCCATCCAGCGGGCGGCCTTTCACCTGCTCGGGAGACATGTAATTGGGCGTACCCAGCACCTGGCCCGTATTGGTGACTTGCCCGCCTGATTTGGCAATGCCGAAATCCATGATCTTTACCGTGCCGTTCGCGGTGATCATGATATTGGCCGGCTTTATGTCGCGATGAACAATACCGTTGGAATGGGCATAGTCCAGGCCGCGGCAAATCTGGCGCATAAGTTGCAGCACCTCGTCCGTCGCCAGCACACGTTGTTCCGCCAGCAGCTCATGCAGCGTGGTGCCCTCAATGAACTCCATGGCGATGTAGAAGATCCCGTCTTCTTCGCCGGCATCGTAAATGGTGACAATGTTGGGATGGTTCAGTACGCCGGCGGCGCGCGCTTCGTTCTGGAAACGGCGCACCATTTCCTGCGCGTCCAGTCCGTGGACGTCGAGCCGCATCGTTTTGAGTGCTACGGTCCGCCCGATCGTAGGGTCCAGGGCCTTGTACACGACGCCCATCGCGCCGCGACCAAGCTCACCGGTAATCTCGTATCTGCCAACCGTCTGAAGAGACATCATGGGGGCTTTAGTTTTTCTTATGACTCAGTGGCGCCCTTGCTTTGTCTTGGGGAGAGACGTACAAAGTTTATCGGCATTCCTTACTGCAGAATAAACACTCCGAGTCAGCCGAAAATATCCCATTCTGTTACTCCGGGTCAATGCTCCCGAACGCTGGACATGTGACTTTAGTTTTCTGGCTCAACCATGGAGAAAAACCTTAAATCCGCAAGCGCTGAACCTTACAATGCCTTCATGCACCCATACCTGATCGCTTTGCTGCTGCTGCCCTTTTTGCTTCCCGCACAGACTGGAAGCAAGCCCAACGCGCCCCAGGCTTCCTCACAACAGCCGGGAGCCGCCGGGCAGCAAGAAGAAACTCCCGCCGACCTGCGCGCCGATCTTGAAGAGGGAATCAAGCACGTGCTGGTCTCGCAGGTTGAGGCCTGGAACCACGGCAAACTGGATGCCTTCATGCAGGGCTATTGGCGCTCGCCCGATCTCACCTTCTTTTCCGGCGTTACCGTCACCCAGGGCTGGGAACCAACGTTGCTCCGCTACCGCCAGCGCTACCAGGCTGACGGCAAGGAGATGGGCAAGCTTGAGTTTCAGGATTTGAACATCGATCCGCTCAGCAAGAGGTCTGCCGTAGTGACCGGCAAATGGCAGCTCACCATGTCGGACGGCAAACAGCCGCATGGTCTATTCACGCTCATCTTCAAGAGAATGCCGGGCGGCTGGAAGATCGTGCACGATCACACGTCAGGGGAGTGAGCTCATGAGAATCGTCACCGTTGTGCTGCTCGCCATGATTCCGGCCAGCGTGCATTCTTCCCAGCCGAAGCCGGTACCTGCAACTGGTTCGGTCTGCGTTGCTGCCGTGGAGCCGCCGAATGGAGGAGAGAAATCGCTTGCCAACCCGGCTGGCGGCAATCGCGTTCAGCATTACTCAATCAGGATCGATGACTTGCCCCTTGTCCACACCGCCCCAGACAAAGGTTTTAGAACAGCGCCACTGGAATACTCGAAAAAGCATGTGGTTAGGGTCTTTGGCGATGGCAAGCCGGTTGCGTCCTTCTATTTCAAATTTTCTGAATTCAAGAGCAATGAACTGTGTCTTTTTTTTAATTCATTGTATGAAACCTGGCAGCTTTGGGATATGAAGAGCACAGGTAAGTGGTGTGCTCGCGACAAGACGAATTTGAATTGATTAGCGAACGCATCAGTCCCGCGTCTGTTTTGGCCGCGCCTGAGTCCGCTGCACTTCGCGATAGACCTCGCTTCGCGAAAGCCCGATTTCCTTCGCCAAAATTTTTAACGCCGCCTTTTCGTCCAGCTTCTGCTCCTGCATGATTTCTTTCAGCCGCAGCGCCAGCGGCTTATCCGGCGCAACCGCTGCGGAACGCTCGCTCTTGCCTATCAATAACGTAATCTCGCCTTTCAACTCATGGTCCTGAACGCGGGCCAGAACATCTTTCGCTGTGCCACGGATAAACTCCTCATGCACTTTCGTGAGCTCCCGCGCCAGCACCACCGGCCGCTCCGCTCCAAGTATTTCGGCGATGTCTTGCATGGTTGCGGCAATCCGGTGCGGCGCTTCATAGACCACAATGGTGTGCTGCGCATTTTGCAGTGTTTCCAGCACTGTGCGCCGCTGGCCGGACTTGGCGGGCAGGAAGCCCAGGAATTCGAAACTGTCGGTCGGCAGGCCGCCGGCAGCCAAGGCGGCAATCAGGGCTGAAGCTCCGGGCACCGGAACAACCCGCACGCAACGTTCAATCGCCAGCTTGATCACGCGATATCCAGGATCGGATATGCCCGGCATGCCGGCGTCAGAAACCTGGGCTACGCTGAGTCCCTGTTCCAACTTCGCCACCAGTTCTTCGGCGCGCGCAGCTTCATTGTGCTCATGGTAGCTGACTGTGGGCTTATCAATGCCATAGTGTTGCAGCAGCTTGGCCGTGTGGCGCGTGTCCTCGCACGCAATCAGGTCAGCTTCTTTCAACACTCGCACCGCCCGATAGCTGATGTCCTCCAGGTTGCCGATGGGGGTGGCCACCACGTATAGCGTGCCGAGGTTTGCGCGCTCGATTATCTTTGCGTGCTCAACCATTTGTGAATTCCGGCGCTAAGGATAGCATCTGCACAACTTCCTTTTGCATTGGCTCTCTTTCGATAAAGAGCTCTCTGCTAAAATCAGAGCACAAACACTTCCATGTCTGAGGGTGTCTCCGCGTGCCTCTTTACGAATACCAGTGTAAGAAGTGCAAACACAAATTCGAAAAGATCCAGAAATTCTCTGACCGGCCGATCAAAAAGTGCCCTGAGTGCGGCAGCCCGGTCGAGAAGATTCAGCACGCCCCGAATGTGCAATTCAAGGGCAGCGGCTGGTATGTAACCGACTACGGCGGAAAAAAAGACGGCGCCGACAGCGGCTCGGAAAAGAAAGAAGCTGCCGACGGCACGAAAGAGAAAGGCAAGGATTCCAAAGAAAAGGATTCCAAGCCTAAAAAGGTGGAAGCCAAGTCCGAAACAAAGTCCGAATCAAAGAAGACTAAAGACTAAGGCCCTGGGCTCCAACGATAGCCAGAGCCTTCGTCTTTGATTACACTGCTCGTTTCTCGCGCGGCTTTTTAGACGCCACGGCCTCCACCCGCCCACTTACAGTGAACACCATCTGCCGCTTGCCCACGTCCGCATCCACCACCACGTGATCGCCGTGCAGGACCTCGCCTTCCAGGATCTTCAACGCCAGCGCGTCCTGTATCAGCCGTTGGATGGCCCGTTTCAACGGACGCGCCCCATAAGCCCGATCATAGCCTTCAAGAAAGAGCAGTTCCTTGGCGGGCTGCGTGAGCTCAATGGTGATCTTGCGGTCCGCCAGCAGCTTGCGCAGGTCGTCCAGCCGCAGCTCAATGATGCGCGTTAGTTGCTCTTCACCCAGCGGTTTGAAGACAATCATGTCGTCCACGCGGTTCAGGAACTCCGGGCGGAAATGCTGGCGCAACGCCTCCATCACGTGGTCGGTCGCTTCGGCAAACGCTTCCGGTGAACTCACGCCCTCGGCCTGCAGGTAGCTGGCGCCGATATTCGACGTCATGATAATCACCGTGTTCTTAAAGTCCACGGTGCGGCCCTTGGAATCCGTCAAGCGCCCATCGTCGAGAATTTGCAGCAGGATGTTGAACACATCCGGGTGCGCCTTCTCTATCTCATCGAACAAAATCGTGCTATAGGGCCGGCGACGTACAGCCTCAGTAAGCTGGCCGCCTTCGTCATAGCCCACGTATCCTGGAGGCGCGCCGATCAGCCGCGCTACCGCATGCTTCTCCATGTACTCTGACATGTCGATCCGGATCATGGCGTGTTCGTCGTCGAAAAGAAATTCCGCCAGCGCCCGGGCCAGCTCCGTTTTTCCCACGCCTGTCGGCCCCAGGAAAATGAATGATCCAATCGGCTTGTTGGGATCGCTCAATCCCGCGCGTGAACGCCTTACCGCGTTGGCAACACGTTCCAGCGCTTCGTCCTGGCCCACCACTCGCTGGCGCAGCCGGTCTTCCATGCTCACAAGTTTTCGCACTTCTCCTTCCAGCATCTTCGCTACCGGTATGCCGGTCCACTTGGAAACGATTCGCGCAATGTCTTCTTCATCCACTTCTTCCTTGAGCATGCGGCGCTGCTTGTCATCAGCCTGTGCGCTCAGCCTGCCCAGCTCCGTTTCCGCCTGGCGCAGCTCGCCGTACCGGATTGAGGCCACGCGTTCCAGGTTGCCGCTGCGCTCGGCCTGCTGCTCTTCAATCTTCAACTGCTCAATCCGTTCTTTGAGCTGGCGGATGCGCGTGATGCCTTCCTTTTCTTCCTTCCAGCGCACTTTCAGAACATTTGCCTGTTCGCGCAGTTGCGCCAGATCTCTCTCTACCACCGCCAGACGCTCCCGTGAGTTGGCGTCGTCTTCTTTTTTCAAGGCCTGCTTTTCGATCTCAAGCTGGGTCGCGCGGCGCTCCAACTGGTCGATCTCCGTGGGCATGGAGTCGATTTGAATACGCAGCGAGGCCGCGGCTTCATCGATCAAATCGATGGCCTTGTCCGGCAAAAAGCGATCGGTAATGTAACGATGCGACAACGTGGCCGCGGCGACAATGGCAGAGTCCTTGATCCGCACGCCGTGGTGCACTTCATATTTTTCCTTGAGCCCGCGCAAGATGGAGATGGTGTCTTCCACGTTCGGCTCACTCACGAACACAGGCTGGAAGCGCCGCTCCAGTGCCGCGTCCTTTTCAATGTACTTGCGGTATTCGTTCAGCGTGGTGGCCCCGATGGCGCGCAACTCTCCCCGGGCCAGCGCCGGCTTGAGCATGTTGCTGGCATCGATTGCGCCCTCTGCCGCGCCCGCGCCCACCAGCGTGTGCAGTTCGTCAATGAACAGGATGATCTTGCCGCTTGAGTCTTCAATCTCCTTAAGCACGGCCTTCAGGC
>JBGPZS010000261.1:0-5803 GCA_041493865.1 Terriglobia bacterium | reverse complement strand
GCGCTCAAACGCCGCTGCCTATACCACTGGATCGATTACCCCAGCCTGGAAAAAGAAATGAAAATTGTGGCGGCACGGCTGCCGGGAATCGCCGAGGAATTCGAACGGCAGATTGTCGCATTTGTGCAGGCGGTGCGGCGTTTGAACCTGATGAAAGCGCCGGGCGTAGCGGAGACGCTGGACTGGGCGCAGGCGCTGAGGTCGATGGGAAAGAGCCGGCTGGACAACCAATCGGTGGAAGAAACGCTTGGCTGTCTTTCCAAATCGATGGAAGACTCGGCAAAAATCAAAGCGGCTGGGATTGAGAAGATGCTGACGGAAGTTGGTTGAGCATGGCGACGCCCGGAGCTCACGGCCTGGAACGCAGCATCATCGAATTTTGCCGATTCGCCCGAGAGAACGGCCTCCCTGCGGGAGTGAAGGAAGACCTGGATGCGCTGCGAGCGGCCAGAGCTGTGGGAATCGCGGAGCGGGAGCGCTTGAAGTTTGCACTGCGCGCCGTGCTTTGTTCGTCAAAGGCCGACTGGGACCTTTTTGAGGACATCTTTGAGGCGTTCTGGAGCGAGCCGCAAGCAGGCGCGTGGTTGCAGAAGCCCAGCGGCAAGCGCAACAAAAATTTGGCGGAAGATGCGGAGCAGGAAAATGCCGGACAGACGCTCATGGGGCAGAGCAGCTCTGCAAATATTGAGGGTGAGGGGAAAGCGGTCCTGGGTGCAACCGCGCATGAACGGCTGAAGAAGGCAGACTTTTCTGAACTGGCGCACGCTGATCTGGCCGATCTGGAACGGATTTCCATGCGCCTGCTGCAGCAGATGAGTTTGCGGCTCTCACGCCGGATCAGGAACATTGCAGCGCGAGGCAGAATTGATCTGCGCAGGACCATCCCGGCGGAGCATCGGCCACGGAGGCGAACCGGTTGATTTGAGCTTCCGTCGCAAAAAGTTGCAGCAACTGAAGCTGGTGATTGTGCTGGACGTGAGCGGTTCGATGAACCCTTACAGCATCTTCTTTGTCCGATTCGCTTATGCGCTGCAAAAGTATTTCAAGCGCGTGGATACTTTTCTGTTCAGTACACAGCTCACGGAAATCACCTCGGCATTGCGGGCGCGGCAGTTACGAGATGCTCTGGATGCGCTGGCGCAGCAGGCTGCCGGCTGGTCCGGCGGAACCAAGATTGGCGACTCACTGCGGAACCTGAATATGCGTCATGGGCGGCGTCTTTTTTCCCGTGATACGGTGTTCATGATTCTCAGTGACGGGTGGGACACGGGCGATCCGGCCATGCTGGCGGAGGAGCTCAGCGCCATCAAGCGGCGCGTACGCAAGCTGGTCTGGTTGAACCCGCTGCTGGGAATGGCGGACTACCAGCCGATCACCCGCGGCATGAGTGCAGCTCTGCCATACATCGATGTCTTTGCTCCGGCCCATAACCTGGAGAGCTTACTGGCGCTGGAAATGCATCTGAAGCACGCCTAAGAAGTAGTCTGCAAGGTCATAGATCATATGTAGCTTTGCAACCGCTTTAACTTTAGAGTTGTCGCCTGTCCTCTAAGTAGCTACAATTTCGCCTACCTATAGTCTAACTACTTCATGGCGAGGTATGTCGATGTGTTTCCAGGGGAACCAGCGTTCAAGCAAAGCGAGCCACTGTAAGAAGCGGTGCGGCAACTTGGTGATTCTTATAGTTATTATATGTTCTTGTTTGCTCATGTCTTCTTGTGGAGGCGGTTCCTCGGCTGGCACGGGAGGCGGAAATAACGCCGGAACCTTTTCGCTTTCAGTTACACCGAACCCTCTGGTAGTGGTGCCCGACAGCGCAATCACGGTCACGGTGAGAGCAACGGGAGCGCCGGGCACAGCCAGCGTGACGCTGGGAACATTACCGGCTGGAATCAGCTCCACCACTACGTTTCCACTTACGCTTTCGGGAGGAGCAGCCACCGTAACCTTCAAAGCCGCTGCCAACCTGGGCATTGGCAGCTTTACCATCACGCTGAATGGACAGGCAGGGTCATCCACCGCAACGGCAAGCATTCCTGTGACCGTGCAAAGCACGGCGGGTACTTTCTTCTTCCCCGTTCCGCTTTTCAGAGAGGTCGGAGTGGGCATTGGCGGTTCGGGCCAGATTCAATTCGCCACCGTGGCAAATGGACAGGCAATCGACTATGACATTGCGCTGTCTGTAAGCGGGCTTCCCCCAGGGACTACGGCCACGCTCTCGCCCAGCACGATTTTTCCCGGGCAATCAACCACGATCCTGGTGACCGCCAGCAGCAGCGCACCGGTTTCACAAAACGTCACGATAACGCTCACCGGGACACCGCAGGCGCCCGTGGCCCCCGCCAGCCTGACTTTTCTTCTGGATGTTACGCAGCCACCCGGTTCGCTCCCCAACAACCGCACTGATTATGTATCTCTTGAAGGGATTCCCTATGCGGCGGTCTATGACAGGCTGCATAAGTTGATTTTCGCCACCAATCCTTTTTGGAACCGCGTTGACGTGATTTCCACTATAACCCACACAATAGTAAAGAGTATTCCGGTGCGGGATCCGCGGGGAATAGACATTACTCAAGATAACTCACTAGTGTGGGTTGGCACGACTGGGAACCAGCTTTATGAGATCAACACCAGCACCTTCGCCTCAACCCGGCATCCGGTCACGGGACTCGGACTGCCGGGCTTCAAAGCTGCGCAAGACTTACGAGTGTTTGTCTTGGCTGACGGAACCGTGATGCTGCTGGCGAATATCTTCGGGTTAGGCTCCAATCAGCTTTTCATCTGGGACCCGGTTTCCAACGCAGCCACCCCGCTCACCTTTCCCGCGGGCAGCGATGCAGGCATGGTGCAGCGGACGGGAGATGGCAAGAAGGTTTATTGTTTTCCGTCGGATTCCGGCGGGCTGGCTTTTTTCTACGATGTGATTGCCAAGTCCTTCAGTATCCCAGTCAACATCGGCGGGGAACCACTCACCGCCGCGGTTAACTTCGATGGCTCACGAGTAGTGGCCGGATTCGCCATGTTCGACGGTAATTTTAACTTCATCGGGGCCATTCCAGGTTTTGGCGCGCTGATGGGCGGGCCAGCGTTCGACGGGGGCACGGCTTTCAGCCAGGACACAGGTCTTCTCTATGAGGTATCTATGCCGGGCTTCACGCCGGAAATCCTGACTATCGATCCCAATACATTAGGCCTTGTGAACGTCGCCCCCGCCATGCCTATGATTCCAGCGGGCGTACAGTTGTCCCCTCCGTTTTTTATGCCCATTCCCTTTGACGTGGACAGCACAGGAATGGTTTTGGGTTTTCAGTACTACGGCATCGCTTTTGATGACGCCACGTATGCTGTTCATTTCAACCCCACCCAACCAGGGACTCCAACTTTCTTGCAGCACATGACTCCGCAAACGGGCCCGCTTTCCGGGGGGACTACTTCGGGAGGTTTCGGAAACGCCTTTTCCATTACGCCGGATGTCTGGTACGGACCCAACCGCGGGGTGGGCCACATTGACGGAGGACACACGCTGAGCATCACGTCACCTCCGGGAACCGCTCCTGGGCCAGTGAACGTGAAAATGCTCTTCCCTGGCGGCATCGAGGTTTTCAATCCGCTCTTTTTTTCTTACGGGCCGTTTGCCCAGTTCAGCGTCCAGTCCGGAGCCTCGCCGACGGGCGGATCCACGGGCCAGATTGCCGGCTACGGTTTGCCAACAAGTGCCAGCACAGGGACCCTTACCGTGGGAGCATCTCCGGCCACGATTACGTCGTCCTCGCCCCGCATTGGGGCGGCCAGTTTTGGCGGGTACCCGTTTCCAGCCGGCACAGTGAACTTTGCCGTGCCTCCTGGCTCTCCCGGCTTTGCAGATGTTACGGTGAGCACCCCGGCGGGCAGTTCTACTTTGCCGAAGGCAATCTACTATGCCCAGAGTGTGACGGACTTTGCGTCAGCAGATGCCTTCAGTGCAATTCTGTATGACGGCAAGCGCCAGCAGCTTTATTTGTCCGCTGGCGACCATATCGATGTGTTCTCCTTGACTGCTGGTCACTTCATTACACCTTTGAACCTACCCTCCCAGGGGGCGGTTAAAAAGTTTGCGGGTATGGGGCTCAGTCCTGACGGCAATACTCTTTTGGCGGCAGATCTGGCCGATGGTTCCCTGGCCGTGATCAACCCCGACAACCCTGCAGTCAGCAGTTTTGTAGCCGTGGCTCCGGTTGACACAAGCGACTCCAGATGCACCATTGGTCCCCTCTATGTGGCGCCCAGCATCAACAATCGGGTTTTTGTTGTCACCGGCGGACTGCCCGCAATCGGGTGCGGACCCCGGGGACCTCTCTTTCAGGTTGATATCGTCGCCAAGACTTCATCGTCTTTCAGCAATGTGAATTGTCCGCCTGCTTCCGTTTTTGACGGCAATTTCGTTGCTTCCAGCCACGATGGAACCAGGGTCGGCTTCAGCAACTGTGTGTTCGACGCAGTGAATCAGATCTTCAATGGAGGTGGCTTTACGTCTTTGAACATAAAAGCCATGGCAGGCGATGGCAATGTCGCCGCTTCTCTGGGATTGAGCACCGCAAACTGGTTTTTTGCCGATTCCGCCGCCAATATCCTCGGGAACGTGGCCCATCCTGACGTTTTTTACGGCACGCTTTCTTTCGATGTGTCCTCCAATTTCTTCCCGCTGCAGCAGCCCAAGTTGAACGATTCCGGCAGTCTCTATTATGTGGCCTACCCACAATTGTTCGACATCATTGACGTGCAACACGGGACGCTGCGTATGCGATTCTCGCTGGGCCGGACGATCTCGAACACCGGCTCCCCCATGGCCATCGACTCCGGCGGCCGTCATATTTACCTGCTGACGGACCGGGGACTCACCATCATTGATCTTGGGAACGCCCCGCTCTCTATCGGATCTTTGAGCCCGGGTACTGCGTCTCCCGGTACACAGATCGCGGTACGCGGCAGCGGATTCACCTCTTTGACCTCAGCGAAAGTGGGAAACAAAGTGGCAATTGTGAATTTCATCGACGAGAACACACTTACCCTGACGGTGCCGGCCATCGGTTCAGGCCCTTCCGACGTCGTGCTCCAAAACAGCGATGGGACGTCGTACTCCCTGGAAAGCGGTCTGAAGGTTCCTTGAGCTACCTCGTTTGATGTCGCCATCATGGACCTTAATCATTCTCTGAATCGCGGGCCAGTTCGGTTGTTAAACCAGGCAAAAGCATTTCCGCGGTATCCTGTCTAAAGAAGTCAAGAGGGGTCTCAATACCCCCGTTTCTTAGACGTAACATTAAGAAGTAACATTAAGTGTGTGCCAATGATGTTCGATCAGTTCCTCAAGAAAACGGCGGAATTAGCGGCCCAGGGCGAATCCTTCGTTACAGCTACCGTGGTTCGCTGCCAAGCGCCCACTTCCGGCAAGCCCGGAGACAAAGCAATCATTCATGCTGACGGAAAAATATGGGGATGGATTGGCGGCGGTTGCGCGCAGCCCGTTGTGATAAAGGAAGCGTTGAAAGCGCTGGGTGATGGCCGGCCGAAGCTGGTGCGCATCAGCCCTTCCGCCAGCAATCCGGAAGAGGGAATTGTGGACTACACCATGACGTGCCATAGTGGTGGCGCTTTGGATATCTATCTTGAACCTGTGCTGCCCAAACCGCGGATCATGATTCTTGGCCGCTCACCGGTAGCGCGGACCCTGGCGCAGCTCGGCAACACGATTGGATATGGCGTTGTGGTTGCCTCTGACGCGACAGTAGAAGGCTTTGCCGATGCTGAGATCACTGATGTTGAGATC
>JBGPZS010000250.1:0-6042 GCA_041493865.1 Terriglobia bacterium | reverse complement strand
TCCCATGGCTGAGAGCATCGGCAGAAGGTCGCAACCCCAAAAGTACAAAACGCAACGGTTAACCCGTTGCGTCGAAGTTTCAGTTGGCGGTTCCAAAGTTGCTGTATCCCGCGCAGGGTGGAGCAGGCATTTATGCCTGCGTTTCACACCTTCCAAGTGAGCGGCTTCAGCCGCCGAGGTCAAGCCTTCCAGGTTGCACCATCTGGCGGCTGATTATCGAAGGCTACTATAGCAAATAAATTACGAAAGTCAAGCCCCGCGGCGGACCGAACCAATCCCTGCTGGATATAATGCATTCAAGACCGGGTTGAGAAATGTTTGAGAGATACAGAGAAGACGCAAGACGAGCAATCTATTTCGCTGCCTGGGAAGCACGGCAATCAGCCTCCGCCTACATTGAAACCGAGCATATGCTCTTGGGCTTGATTCATGACGCAGACTCTAAAGCGAACCAGCTTTTCAATTTGGCGCCTCACGCTGAGATATTTCGGAAGCAATTGGCAGTGCCGCAGACCAGCCCACCCGCGCCTTCCAGCCGGATGGACATTCCGCTTTCAAACGCCAGCAAACGTGTGCTGGCTTATACCGCGGAAGAAGCCCACCGTGCCGGGAGCAAGCCGATTGGCACTGAACATCTGTTGCTGGGCCTGCTGCGAGAAAACAAATCAGATGTGCCGGACGCGCTTCAAGCAGTTGGAATCGACCTGCGCTCGGCAAGGAATCGGCTCAGACAGCACTCGAGCGTGGGGCACGAAGCGGGACGCGAGCCTGACCGCGAAGTGGCCGCGCTAAAATCTCTGCGACCATTCGCGGCTTTCTCGCTTCTGGTCGTGGTTTTGTCACTGATTTACCTGATCGTCAGGTTGGTCCATTTCTGACCGCCGGTGTTATGCGTCAAGGGACACGCATTTTTGCCGCATCAATCCTCCACAAGTCCCCCTTGCCATGGTCGGAAACCCAGACCGAACCAAAGCCATAGCGGATCGCATCAGCCTTCGGGTAATTGCCATATTGATCAACCACTCTGTTTCGCGTCGGGTCGATCCGCGTCACCGGCGTTCCGCTCATCGTCACCCAGACAAATCCGCCACCATAGCAGATCTCGCCGCCGGCGCCCGGCACATGGACCGCGATCACCGCCTTCACTTTGTTCGTCACCGGATCAATGCGCGTCACGCTGCCATCGGACTGGCTCAGCACCCACAGCGAACCCGTTCCCACGGTGGCAAAACGCGGGCCCGCAGCCACATCGATCGTGGTTGTGACCTTGCCTGCATTGGGATCAACTCTATAGACCTTGCTCTCTCCCGAACTGACCACCCAGACCGCTCCAAAACCCAGTTTCACCACCGCAGAGTCTTTGCCAATCGCAATTCTCCGCACCGTGTGCCCGTTCTTCACGTCAACCTGTGTCAGTGTGCCTGCGTGACCATCGTCATTGCTCACGAACCATACATTGCGTGCGCCCACCGCGATCGACCCTTCGCCCGCTGGATCAATTTTCACCGGCACTCGCACGTCAACCTTGTTGGTCTTTGGATCAACGCGCGTCAGCGTCTGGCTTTGGCAATTGAGTACCCATACCCGCTCCACACCGATTCCAATTCCGTAGCACGGCTCTTTGTCTACGGGCACTCTGGCCTGCACAATGTTCCGCACCGGGTCCACGCGGACCAGTTCGTTGTTCTTCGGCACGGCCACCCACACCGATCCAAAGCCAATGGCCAGCCAGTCAGGATCGCCGCCAACATGGATCTTGTGGGAGATTGGCAGCGTTGAAGCATCAAGCTTGGGAAAGGCCGGGGCTTGCTTTGCCTCCTGACCTGTCACGAGCGACGCCGCAATCATCGTTACAGCCATCGTTAGAACTGCCTTCAACCTCCATCGCCAACCTTGCATGATCGTTCACTCCCGGATGTTGTAACTGGACCCAACATAGTAGCTCACCGCAAGGGCCAAGCATTGCCAACAGCTTAGCGCGTGGCGTGCCGCGCCTGTTGGATCCGCGATTGTTGGGCTGGCGCAGATAGGCAAGTCCGGAATTCTCTTGTGTTTATCTGCGTAATCTGCGGCAAAATAGCTGCTTCCATGAGTCCAGTCACTCATTTCTTCGCCGGATGGATATTGGCATCGGCCTTCCCGGTTGGCAGGCCCACCTCGCTCACAAGACGCGAAAAAATGCTCGTGGTTGCCGCCGCAGTCGCGCCTGATCTCGATGGCGCCGGCATCATCCCCGAGCTTCTGACCAGGAATTCATCCCATCCTCTGCTGTGGTTTTCGCAATACCACCACACGCTGCACACTCTGGCCTTCGCGCTTGCGTGCACCCTCGCGGCCTACCTGATCGCCGGCCCGTGGACTAATTTCACGTTGCGTCCCATGGTCTTCTATCCGGGTGTCCCGGGGCACCAATCACCCACTCATCCGTGGCTGACCGCTATGCTCGTCTTCCTGGGCTTCCACCTGCACTTGCTCTGCGACCTCATCGGCGCCCGCGGTCCGGACGGCTACCAGTGGCCGATTCCCTACCTCAAGCCCTTCTCCAACGCGTGGCAGCTCACTTGGCACGGACAGTGGGCGCTGAATGGCTGGCAGAACTTCGTGGTCACAGGGCTATTCCTGGCGGTAACCCTCTGGATCGCCGGTAAATACAGCAGTTCACCTCTGGAACTCGCCTCTGGGACCGCCAATCGAGCTTTTACACAAGCCCTGCGACAAAGACTCCCCATCCAAAGAAGCTAGGCGCGGCCAGCTAGACTTGGAAAGCCGACCTTCCTCACAAAGGCTGGCTACAAACCTTAAGACTTTCTAAATATTTGCGATAGATTGGAACCCGAATACAGATAACCAGCAAAAAAAATGCTTGCCCTTCATGCTGTGTAGGTTAGAATTTCCCGGCCACTTCCCGATGGACCCTCGAAAGCTAACGGACGAAGAATTAGTGCGGCTTCTTCTCGCCACCCGGGATGAAGACTTGCGGGCCGAATTGTGGGTCGAATTCTGGTGTCGCTTTCAGCCCGTAATCGCCCGCACGGCCAGGAGACGCCTCGTTCGTTACACCCGATGGGTCGATCTCGACTGGGTGGATGATCTGGTCAGCGAAACCTTCCTCAAAATCTGCAACGACGATTACAAAGCCTTGCGCAAGTTTGAATTTCGGTACCAGAACGCCTTGTACGGCTTCTTAAAAGTGATGGCGGCCCATGTGGTAGAAGACGATATTCGCAAAAAGAACAGTGATAAAGAAGGAGGCGGACAGCCGTCCGAAAACATCGACGATCTTCCGCAACCCCCGTCAGACCGTTTCAGCGCCGCCGAGTCGATGCTTAACAATCTTAGAATGAACGAGATTGAGAACTGCCTGCAACAGCGGAAAGGCGAACCTAACTTTGTCCGCGACCACAAAGTTTTCTGGCTCTACTTCCGTGACGGGTTTACGGCCAATGAGATCTCCGAACTCCCAGATATCGGATTCAAAAGCGTGAAAGGCGTGGAGAGCGCGCTGCTGCGCCTGAGTAAATGGGTGGGTGATTGTCTGGACTTTTAGCTGCAGGGCCTCTGACCGGTCGGAAACCCCATCAGACGAAAAATTCCACAACGGCGGGAAGAGACAGTTAACGTTATTTGTAGGCTGGGCGGTTTAGCTATGATATTTCAAGCCGCAGGGACAAATTGAATTTCATACAAAGGACGGGAAACCTGTTCTACGTTCATATTAGAGAAAGACGGGCGCAGTGAACCAGCGATCTGAGCATTTGAGCGATGCTCAAATTGAGCAATACGGAAAGCGGGCCTCCGGCGCGGGACCGGAGACAGAAGCGCGGGTGGAGACGCACCTCAACGACTGTCCTTCCTGCCGCAGCCGGGTGCTTGAATTCCAGCGCACCCAGTTTGCCTTGCTTCCGGACCCTAAGGTGAATACGGTATCCAGTCCGAACTGTCCCAGCGAAGACGATCTTCGTAGCTTGGCGGCAGGCCTTTGCTCCGATCCCCTCGCTGCCGAACTCACCACCCACGCCGCTGCCTGCGACCGCTGTGGCCCACTGCTGCAGGAATACCAGGAAGACTTTTCCGACAACGTCACGCCCGAAGAACAGACCGCGCTCGCCCAACTGCGCAGCGCCTCCCCCGAATGGCAGCGGAAAGCCGCAAGGGAGATGCTTAAGCGCTCGCTGAAGCCTGCCCTCCCTATCTTCCCCTGGAAGTGGCTCACTGCGCCAGCCGCCGCTGCTGCCGCTTGCGTATTGCTGGCCTTGGGCATCGGAGGCGCCCTGTACGCCCGTCGCGACACCCCGGAAAAAGCCGAAGCGCTGCTGGCCCAGGCAGCTACGGAAAAACGGACCATGTACATGCGGTGGCCGGGGGCGAAGTGGGGACCGGTACGGCTCACGCAAGGACCGGAGGATTCACAGTTCAATAAGCCAAAGGCGCTTTTAAAAGCAAACGGCATCATAGGAGAACAACAGCCAAACCATCCGGCCGATCTTGACTGGATGCGTGCCAAGGCCCAAGCGGAAATCCTGGAGCGCAAGCCAGAAGCGGCAATTACCGACCTGAACCAGGTGCTTGACGCCCGCCCGGAATCGGTCGCGGTCATGCTTGATCTGTCCATCGCGTATGCTCAGCAGGGTGATATTTCTCTCGATCCAGCGAATTACGCAACGGCCAAGGATCTGCTGAGCAGGGTCCTCGAAAAAGACCCGGGGAATTTGACCGCTCTCTATAACCGTGCAGTACTGTATGAACAATTGCAAATGGTGGACAAAGCCATTGCCGACTGGACGTTGTTCCTTCAGAAAGAAACCGACCACAATTGGGCTGAAGATGCCCAAAAAAGGCTCATGGCGCTGCAGGAGCTGAAACGGAGCAAGAGCAGCGCTCCTTCGACATTGGATCAATGGACAGCCGCCCTGGCCTCCAATCGCGTTACTGCGGCGGAAGAGGCAATCGAAGCAGCCGCGGCAGAGTGGCTGCCAAAGGCCTTTCCCGGCCACGCCCCGTCCGGTCAGGAATTGGAATACGGCAAGCTGCTGAAAAAAGCCGCGCAAAAGTTACAGTCCCAGCATGGCGACGAATGGCTGGAAGACATGCTCGGCTTCAGCTCATCTCCATATTTTGCACAAGCAATCAGCGAACTCAGCCGGGCTGTGTCTTTGAATTTGCAGGGCCAGGCCAGCGACGCGGTCATTCCCGCAAGCAGGGCCGTGGCATTATTTCGGCACGCGCATAATCAGGCGGGGGTGGCACGCGCAGAGTTGGAAGAAGTTTACGCCTATCAACGCAGCGCAAATGGATCTGATTGCCTGCGTGCGGCAAAGAGCCTGCGGGCAGGATTGGCTGATCGCCACTATCCCTGGATCAGTACGCAACTGCTGCTTGATGAAGCCAGCTGCTTCAACATAGTGGGCCGGCTCGAAGAAGCCAAGCTCGATTCGGATGATGCTGCCACGCTGACAGAGAAGCCGACCGGGTTTAAAATCCTCGGGCTCAGGGCTTGGGGCATCATTGCGGCGGCGGCTACAACGCGTGGCGACCGGTCCTTTGCGGTAAGAAAAGATGTGGCCGGCCTGCAGGAGTACTGGGCAGGACAATACCCGGTCATTCGCGCTTACCAGTTTTATTCCGACCTTTCTTTCAATGCAGAAGACGCGAAACTTTGGCATATGACCTACGCTGCCGATCAGGAAGCTGTCTGGGCCATCTCACAAACACCAAACAAACAAGTTGAGGCCGTGGCCAGATACCGGCTGGCCAAGGCCGCTGTCATGCTGGGTGAAGGAGAGACTGTAGAACACGAAACCCGCGCAGCGGACGAACTTTTGAGCCAGTTGCCGTCCGGCGAGAGCACCCTGGTCGCTCAGGTTGACGGCAACATCGGCGTAATCCGGGCCTATCTCGACCGCGGTGAAACCCAGGCTGCATTCGATCGCCTGAAAAAACTGAATCTCCCTCCCGAAGCCACGCAGAGCCGGCTGATTGCGCGGCGATTAGACCTGCTCCGAGGCGATATTGAATACCAGCTTAAACATTTTCAGGAAGCCC
>JBGPZS010000539.1:0-2913 GCA_041493865.1 Terriglobia bacterium | reverse complement strand
GGGAACGATCATTTGACCGCGGCCCGGGCCACCCTTGCCGCCACCTCCGCCGGGTTTCTGTTTGGAATCGGCACTGGTATGACCACAGCCGACAAGGACGAGCGTCAGACAAGCGAACATAAGCACGCGGCCGGCCGGGATATGAGGTGAAAGCTTCGACATCTGTCCTCTCAAGGGCAGTATCTTGGAAATCTGAAATCCTATACAGACTTCGATTTTTCAGCAATTGCCGGTTTCCGGCGGGGGCCGGTACCGCTAGGAATGTGCCGATGCGAGTTTACTGCGCCAACTCCTCTATTTGACGGCATTTTCAGCAGTTTATGACACTTTTTTTGTTAATAATTGTTAGTGGAGATCGGGTGGTAAAGGGCGTCAAGATCGATTCCAGCATGCAGGTACGGGACTGCTTATGCTCTTCTCACCTTTTTACGGGCGCTGCTCGCCAGGTATCTCTGATCAAGCGCCTGCCGGACCAAGGTTTTAATGAGCGCCTGCCGGCTGATGTTCAGTTCTTTGGCCGCGGAATCCAACTCCTGCAGCATAGGTGATGCAAAATCAACATTGACTCGCTGAATCGGTCCCATCATGCTGCCGGAATTGGTGAAAAAGCGCGAAATGTCTTCGCCGCGCTCCGCTAGACGCGCAATCTTTTCCGCCGAAGCCGCCTTTCCAGGCCTACGAGTGTTCTTCATAGAGCTGCTGCTCCTGTTTCGTCGCTTTCCACAAAGTTACAAGATGGTAGTACTCGCCTTCCTCATCTTCTCTCACCTCAAAAATGAGGGTATAGAGCCGGCTTCCAACCCAACCAATCGCACGCTGCTGTTCCGGAACTTCCAAACGCTGGTCGAGATAAAACGGATGCGAGAATATTTCCTGCGCATCTTCGAATCCGATTCCGCGCCTGGGGTTGGCCCTCAACTGTTTGCTCTTGCGCACGTCGAAGTGGAACCGCATACTGGTATAACTGTTATACCATAAAATGCGGGCCAGTACCTTCAGAATCGATCTTGAGAAAGAGTCGAGAAAGTAGTCGTGCCGGGGTTTATTTCGCCCCTTGTCCCTTCAGCGCTCTTCCGGCCATCGCACCCGTGGCTTTTCCGTTCTCAAACGCAATCTGGCCATTGACCAGGACGTATTTCACTCCTTCCGCGAGCTGCGCCGGCTCGGTGTATGTGGCTTTGTCGATGATGGAGCCGGGATCAAAGATGGTGATGTCGGCGAGAAAGCCTTCTTTGATCAGGCCGCGGCCAATCAGGTGTTCACGCTGCGCGGGCAGGGAAGTGATCTTACGGATGGCCTGTTCCAGCGGTATCAATTGCAGGTCGCGGACGTAATGTCCCAGGAACCGCGGCATGCTGCCGAAGGCGCGAGGATGCGTGTGCGGCTCAAACAGCGGGCCATCGAGCGACATTTCATTCGCATCCAGGCCGATGCTGGTCCAGGGCTGCCGCAAACCGGTTTGCAGGTCTTCTTCGCTGGCGATGAAATAGAGTGCGCCGGAAAGACCTTTGTCGGCCAGAACAAAATCCATCAGCGTATCCAACGGGTCCTTTTTCTGCATCGCCGCGATTTCCGCCACGGTCTTGCCCGTGTATTGCTTCAGCTCAGGATTCACCACCGATGCCACCATTACACCGGGGGCTCCGCCGGCATCAAGATACAGGTTCTCCCACGTGCGTTCGCCCATGGCCGACATTTCTGTCTTGATCCGCTGGCGCACCGCGGGGTCGCGCAGGCGGTCCAGCAGCTTGCTCATGCCGCCATCGGCCACCCACGGCGGCAGGCTTGAGGCCAGCGCCGTGGCGCCGGCCAGGTAGGGATACATATCAGCAGTCACGTCCTGGCCGTTGTCGCGAGCCTCCTGGATCATGCGCACAATCTCGACCATTTTGCCGGCACGCGACTTGCCGCTGACCTTCAAATGAAAGATCTCGACTGGAAGATGCGCTTCCTGGCCGATGCGCAACGCCTCGCGCACGGCAGCCACCTCATTCAGTCCTTCACTGCGCATGTGGGTGGCGTAGATGCCGCCGTATTTCGCTGCCACCTTGGCCAGCTCAATCAGTTCTTCGGTTTTTGCGTAGTGCCCGGGCGGATAGATCAGCGCCGTAGAGACGCCCAGCGCGCCCTGCTGCATCGCCTGAGCCACCAGCGCCTTCATCTTTTCCAGCTCTTCCGCCGTGGGCGCTCGATTCACGTCGCCCAGCACGGCTTCGCGCACCTGCGCCGCACCCACATACGTGCCAAGGTTGATGGGCGTGCCCTTCTTGTCGAGCCGCAGCCAGTAGTCTTCCAGGGTGCTCCAGTCGATCTTGAGGTGATACGGATCAAGCCCAGGCTGGGCCGCGGCGATGGTCAGCGCGTTCTGCGGTGCGATCGATCCGCCTTCACCGGTGATCTCCGTGGTGATGCCCTGGGCCAGCTTGTTCAACGATCGATTGTCAACCAGCAACGCGGTCTCCGACTGCCCCAGCATGTCAATAAAGCCGGGCGAGACGACCATGCCTTTGGCTTCAATCACGCGCTTGGCTTTCGCGCCGGGCAGATTTCCAATGGCCACAATCCGATCCCCCCGAATGCCAATGTCAGCCACGTACCAGGGATTGCCGGTGCCGTCGATAATGCGGCCATTCTGGATCACAATGTCATATGAGGCAGCTTTGCTATCTTGCTGGGCAAAGGCTGGAAGCAAAAAAGCGGTCAGGAAAAAACCAAAGGCAAAGACGGTCGTGTGCCGGTGCTTAGGCATAGGAAAACAGCTTAACACCGGTCATGTGATAACCCATCCTTTGTCCGCTGTGCGTCTTTCCGGCGCGCCAGATCCTTATCAATGAGGACGTCCGCGCAGCGCCGCGGACGTCCTCTTGGCTGGGGACCAGTTCCCGCAGGTTTAGGGGAAGACGGTAAACAGAT
>JBGPZS010000315.1:0-5065 GCA_041493865.1 Terriglobia bacterium | reverse complement strand
CCAGCAGCAGGAGAGCGATGATTTTTTTCACGAAACCTCAGGACCAAAAAGATTTAGATATTTTCGGCACGAGCAAGCCGGGTTGCGGAAGCAAAAATTTCCCGACGATTGTAGTCACTCGCCACACGGCAACGCAATCGTGATCAAGCCGCGCCGGGTTCATTTATCGGGAAATTAACCGTCCCGGATTGCCATTGCGGAACGGAGGCCAAAAAAAGCGGCAGCCGAAGCTGCCGCGTTGATGAAGAACACCGGCCTAGAACTTGATCCGCACGCCCAACTGGAGCTGCCGTGGCGAGTAGCTAAAGTTGCTGTTGGCGCTGTTGGGCACGCCGATCTGCGGCGTGAACGGAGCGCCGCTGACCGGAGTGGGACCGCTGGTGTTGAAGTTGAGGCAAGGCGCCGCGGTAGAGCAGGTCACGTTGCCCGAAGGCGTAGCTACTGTGCCAGTGGCCACGCTATACCCCAACGTTGTTACACCGGTCACGTTGGTGTGATTGGCGAGGTTGAAGACATCCGCCATCAGTTCCACACTGTAGCGCTCCTGGACCTTGATGGTCTTGGAGAGCCGCAGATCCTGCACATAAGTGCTGGGGAAGCGGAAGGTATTGCGTCCGATGGCATCGATGCGGAACGCACCATTGGATCCGTTGACGCCGCCGCCACCCGAGAATTGACCAGGGGCACTGCCGCTGGTGCCAAGCGAGAAGGGCAGCCCGGTCTGGAACTGGAAGATAGGCGCCAGGGTCCAGTCGTTGGTGATGTAACCCAGCCATCCCGTCTTCTTCCAGGGCGAGTTGGCGACCGCATTGATGACGAAGCGATGACGCACGTCGTAAATGGAGTTGCCATAATCGGCCTGAAGGTTAAAGGGAGAGAACAGGTCGTTGGTATCCGAGAAAGTACTCTCGTTCTGGCCAAAGTCCAGTGCGTGCGCCCAGGTGTAATTGGCGCCGAACTGGACGTTGTGGCTCATGCGATGGTTGAGCTGCACTGAGAGCGCCTGGTAGTTGCTGTTGGCGCCGCTGAAGATCGCGGTTTCCGCGCCGAAAGCGCTGGTGAGCCGGGAACTGAACAGCGCGGTGGTATAGGTGGGACTCAGCTTGGCCAGCGGACCGCCATTCAGCACCGTGTAAGTGATGTTCTTGGTGGAGCCGGCGATATTGGTGTCCACAAAGTTCGGCAGCTCGCGTCCCAGGCTTCCCAGGTAGCTGACGGAGAGCACCGTGCCCCAGCCCAGATCGCGTTCCACCGTCAGATCCATCTGGTGGATCTGCGGGTTCTGGAAGTTGGGAGCAAAGAAGGCCACGTTGGGCGCAGCACTGGCCGTGGGCGCGCTGCCCAGAATCGTGGGGAACACCGGCGAGGTCGCGGTTGCGCTGAAGCTGAATGTGCGCTGCGCCGTGGTCAGGCCGGTGTTGGTCAGGGCGTTGAAAATCGTGGAATTGATGATGCGGCCATAGTAGATGCCGTATCCACCGCGAACCACGGTCTTGCCTTTGCCGGTGATGTCATAGGCGAAGCCAAGCCGCGGGCCGAAATTGTTCTTGTCCAGCGGCATCTTGGCGCTTCCCGGCAGCAGCGGATTGATCAGGTTGCTGAAGGGTTCAGGCAGCACTTCACGCTCATAGCGGATTCCCAGCGAGAGGCTCAAGCGAGGGAAGATCCTCCAGTCATCGGCGGCGAAGAACGAGACATCCGAGGTATCGAACTCGAAGCCGATGGGACCGAAGGCCTGGCTGAAGTTGGTATAGCACGGGAGAGGAGCAGCGGCGGTGCCGCAACCGCGTCCCAACGTCGCGTCCAGAATGTAGTTGGTAACGCTGCCGTAGCTATAGCTGCCGAACTGGGTGCGCAGGTTCTGCGAATTATCGTGGACCCGGCGGAAATCCATGCCGAACTTCAGGTTGTGTTTTCCAATCGACCAGTTGATCGTATCGGCAATCTGGTGCTGGCTCTCATCCGGGAAGGAAGGCCGTTGCAGGAAGGTTGGCACGCCGAAGGTGAAGCCGTTGGTGATGGAAATCTGCGGCGGCAGCCCCAGAGGATTGGTGAAGGTAGGCGTATTGACCAGCCGTGCGTTCTCGTAGGGTGTGGGTTGCTGCGCGAATTCGTATTCAAAATCGCGACCGTACTGGTAGCGCAACTCGTTGCCCAGAGTCGGCGTAAAGAAGGTGTTCAGCTTGGCGATGCCCCAAGTGTCCTTCACGAAGTCGTCGCCGAAGCTGTGCGTTCCGAAAGTGTTCGTGGCTTGGGTCTGGATGCCTGCGGGAGAAGCCCAACGCATGCGGTTGAAGGTGAACGACGCACGGTTCTTCTGGCTGATGTTCCAGTCTACCTTGGGGAAGATGATGAACTGCTCGCCTGCACGCGGAGTCGGGCCCGTCATGCTGACGAGGCCATTGAATTCGTTGGTATAGAGGGTCTGTGCCTGTGCGATGCTGATGCCGAGCCTGCTGGCGATGGTGGCTACCGTAGGTGCCGATGTGGACTGGCCGAAGAAAACGGTGGCATTGGCGGGAATCGCGGTGCCGGGGAAATTGCGCTTGTACCAGTCAAACGTCAGGTTCCAGAACAGCTTGTCCTTGATGGCCGGACCGCCTACGCCAAACCCTGACATCTTGCGCCAGTCGGTAGGCTTATAGGGGACCTGCGTGAAGGTGGTTGGACCGCTCGGGACGCTCAGCTTGGTGAACGGATTGATCGCACCCCACACGTTGTCACGGTCATAGAAGTAAGCTTCACCGTGGATGGAGTTGGTGCCGCTCTTGGTCACGGTGTTGACCACACCGCCGGCCGAGCGCCCGTATTCTGCGGAATAGTTCGAAGTATTGACCTGGAATTCCTCAATGGCGGTCTTCGGGGTGGAATAGCCCGCGCGGGTGCGTCCGCGCTCTTCGGAAAAGAACGCCTGGTTGTTGTCCGCACCGTCTACGGTGTTGTTATTCAGCAACGTGCTGATGCCACGGAAGCTGAGCAACCCGAAGCCGCTCGAATTGGCCACCACACCGGGAGTCAACACGGCAAAGCTGGACCAGCGCCCGCCGTTGATGGGCAGGTTGGAAATCGCCACCTGGTTCAGCGTAGGAGCGAATTCCGGCGTCGAGGTGTTGATCTGAGGAGCTGCCGCGCTCACTTCCACCGTCTCCGTGTTGCTGCCGACTGCCATGCGAGGCGAAAGATCAGTTACGCTTCCCACCTGCACGATCACCTGCTCCGCCTTGAAAGCAGCGAAACCTTGTTCACTGACGTTGACCGTATACGATCCGGGCTGGAGCTTGTTGACGCGGAAGTAACCCGATCCATCTGTTGTTGTCGTGGTTTCCGCATTTGTGCCGTTGTTCCGCATGACCACTTTCGCGTTCGCGACCACAGCGCCGTTGGTGTCATAAACAGTCCCGCCGATGGCGCCATCGGTGGTGGACTGCGCATAGAGCAGCGCGCTGCAGCTCGCGACGAGGAGCGCTACTGTGACTAGCCGTTGCATTGAACTCCAAAAGCGTGACATCATTGCTTTCTCTCCTGTGAGGGACTTCCGCCGGGCGGGACAGCCAGGAAACCTTAGGGCACCCATGATAATCATCAAAGTAGGAAATGCAACCTAGAAATGGATTTCCCTTCATGTTTCCTGCACATCCTATCCAACAAATGTTGCGTTCTCGTGAATGGGGGACAAAAAGTTTGTGGAACTCCTGTGGACGGTTGTGTAAAAAGCGCGGCGGCATTTACGGAAATATGAAATTTGGTAATTTTGCGGGTTTATTCGCGGCCGAATGACACAAAGTGGCGTCTTGCGCGGTGGCCATCATGTAGGCTACCTTCATGAAGAAAGTCCAACTGAATGACGGGGTGTCTCCGTTGACCTGGACCGAAACTTTTAACTGCGATATCTGTGGCAAACAGAAAGGCACAGTCGACCACTGGTGGCTCGCCTGGAGCGAGCCCTACAGCCCGCATCCTGACGCGCCGGAACGCCACATGTTCAAAATCTATCCCTGGGAAAACATGCTGGCGCATGACGCTTCGGCGAAACACCTTTGCGGCCAGGCGTGCCTGCAAAAACTGGTGGATCGGTGGCTCAACGTGGAGATAGGTGCGTCGCACACGGCCGCTCCGCACACCAGCAAATAAAATGTGCGCTTCCTGAAGATTTAACTTCTGCGGCCTGGCTCCATTACACTCCAGCCGGCCACGCCCGGCCGCCATCAAAATTTTTTTGCGGCGAAGTGGCGTTTCCCCGGCAACGTTCGAGTTCCATTTCGGAACAGCGCGGGCAAAGGGAAGAACAGTGCCCGGATGGCCCGCAGCAAGCGGGATAAGAGCGCTATTCAGCGGCCTTTGGTACAGGTGTACCAGTCTGGCAGCGTTCCGTGCAGCGTTTGTTCTTGCAGCACACCAGCAGGGCGGAAACCGAGTGCTTGAAGATCAGTTGTTCCTGAGTGTTGGTTTCAAGGACGATGGAGTACTTGTCATACGAACGCACGCTTCCCGAAACCTTCGCGCCATTCAGCAGATGCACGGTGAGGTGCTTACCGCTCGCAAGCGCTACGTTAAGAAACGATTCCTGAACATTGATCACAGACATGATTCAGCCGGTGGCCCAGGGCCTACCTTGATGCCGGCGCCCCTTGCCGGAACCCGTGGAAGGTATATGTCAACGTCCTCAAAATAGTGGTGAATCATCTATCTGTCCAATATATAATTGGACTGTCTTTAATAGGATTTGACTATGGAAGTGCATCAGCTGCGATATTTCTGCGCGGTCTCCGAAACCGGGAGTTTTACGCGCGCCGCTGAACGGGAGCAGGTGGCGCAGCCTTCATTGTCGCAGCAGATCATGAAGCTGGAAGAAGAGCTGGGCGTACGCCTGTTTGACCGTCTGGGGCGCACGGTCCGGCTTACGGGTTTCGGACAGGTTTTTCTGCCTCGTGCCCGCGCCATTCTGGGCGAATTGAAGGCCGCCAAGGACGAGGTGGCGGAACAGCAGTCGTCGGTCTCCGGGCCGGTAAGCATCGGCGTGATTCCTACCATTGCGCCGTATTTTCTGCCCCTGCCGCTGGCGTTG
>JBGPZS010000214.1:0-6817 GCA_041493865.1 Terriglobia bacterium | reverse complement strand
GCCGCGTCATTGCGGCGCATCTCCGCACGGCGCGAAAGCGGTGCGTCCATGGAGCCAGAGACGTCCACCAGCAGCACGGTCTTACCCGGCAGCCTGGCCTGTCCCTCAAGCGAACGCAGCATGGCCTTCTCCAGTTCCGGCTCCCACTGCGGCGCGTAACGCGCGGCAGCGACAAAGCGGAACGGCAGAACGCGCTCGGTCTTCATGCGATAGAGACCAGAGCGGACCAACTCTTCATCCACCTTGGCCTCCGCCATGTTGCGCAGGTTACGCAACAGGGCCAGCGCGCCCAATTTGTTCTCGCTGAGCAGACGCTCCCAGGCCTCGCGCTTGTCGGCGCCGGCGGAGAGAGCCACCTCCCAGGTATCAGGAGTGGCCAGTTCGCCCGCGACGAGGCGCTTCCACAACTCAGCCTGCGCGGCATCCACCGGCTTGGCGTGGCAGAGAAAGAGCACGTCACGCAGCTTGACCGGGGACGCGCGGTTGTACTTGGCCAGCGCATACTCGTCAAACCTGGTGAAAGCCGCAGCCAGGCCCTTCTTCACCTGTGCGGAAAGAGGCTGCTTGCCCTCGCTCCAGTAGAGCGCCACGAACTCAGAAAGCTCGTCAGCGCGCTGGACCACGCGGAACAGCGTTTCGGCGACAAGCTGGCGGTGCGTGGCCAGGCGCGCCATCTCACGCACCAGCAAGAGCGGCGCGTGACGCAGCTTCATCTTTTCGCGGGCCTCCACGGCCAGCGCGGCCACCTTGTCGGCGGCGACCTTGGGCACCAGTTCACGGATGCGCCCAGCAATCGCCACGCCATCCTCATAGAACTGGTCCTCCCACAGCATGCAGGCCAGGACGGACCGGCGCAGCTCCTGCTCGGCGGAGATGTTCTTCGCAACGGCGCCCTCGTGGGTGCGCTTGGCCGTCATCCAGGGTAGTCCGCTCAGGTTGAGTACGTTCATGCGGGCCATTCTGTTTCTCCTCTCACGGTTTGTGACACAGGCACTCCTGCCTGTGTGCTGATGCATCGTTAGTCTTTGATTGCAGCTGGAACAGTCTCCGGAGCATCTTCAGCTTCTGGTTCGTCCTGTTCCTCTGAAGGACGAACGAAAACGAACCCAGCCCTCTTGCCAGCGCTCTTGCTTCTCAGCTCCCAGGCCATCTGTTCCAGGTCTTCGATGCACGGCAACCGTTTGTCCAGATAGTCCGTGCATTCACACACCGGAAACGGAATGCGAATCGGCTCGAACAGACGATCGCAAATCGTGATCTTCTCGCTCTGTGCGTAGCCACGGATGATACGCGCGTAAACGCATGAATCGCAGCGCGAAGCCTGGCCGGACGGAGTGCCGCCGTACACTTTTCGTAAGTCCATACGGTTATACCTTCCACGCAGCCCTGTGGCTGCCGAAAATCCATTCGCCGGGGAATCAGTCGACGAGAGTACGCTTGACTGAGCTACGCCCATCACTTAGGCAGCGATGGACGGCGGGATTCGAACCCGCGACCTGCGAAGTATCCCGAATCTACGCCACGGGTAAAACTATTCGAGCAGCCAACGCTGGAAACAAATTCCAAACGGGGAACAATCGACCCGAGTGTAATGGTCCGTCGTTCTAGTTGAAACTACGGCACTCGAGATGCCGGCGGGGTTTTCACCCGCGCCTACGGACAGGCGATGTAACCCTGGTCTCCACCACCGATGAAACCTGTTCCAACGTCTAACTGCTGCAAAGGAAGCAGGGATGTTGTCGTAGTCTCTGTCGCTGCGCTCCAAAACCGCGCAACGGCATCGTCAATGACAACTAGTTCCGCTCCCGGGTCATGCGGCTCGGCGCGCTAGCCGGCCTCGCCGCAATGCTCAACAATGTTGCGACCTTCCAAAACCGCATGCCTCAAGCTGGAAGGAGCAGCCTGTTTCGCCTGAGGCACACGGCCCAGCGAAACGGCAACTTCGCCGCTTCGCAAAACCAGTCGGGGAACATGCGACAGGAGCGTGCATGGGGCGCACTGTCCGCGACTGCTGTTTGGTTCGAGGCTACGCCTCTGCCGCCGTGGGTATTCGCTTGTCCTGCAGAGCTCCCACTCTGCGCTGCACTTGGCGTGGAGGAAGTATCTCCCGTCTTCCACCACCGACTGATATATCTGCAATAAGACAAAGCTGCATTGGTTAAGAAAAGACGCAGCGGCTAAAGCCGGTTATTATGGGCTCCTTACGGCACGGCTAAAGCCCGTGCCCTGATACCTACAGAGGCTAAAGCCACAGTTCTTTGGCTCTGAACTGGAGGAACAAGCGGTCACGGCATTGGTCGGTTTTCAATCGAAGTAACCGCGACCTTCGCCACCCGGCGGTCTTCTGTTTCTGTCGCTCCGCTCCAAACCGCTACTCCACTACTCTCGGCATAGATAGCTCATGCTCCAGATGCAGGCGGCTCGGCACGCAAGTCGGCCTCGCCGCAGATGTAGTTAGGCTTGCAGGCTCAATAGCTTGCAGCGTCACTAAGGTTGGGAGCGATTTGCGTAGGACTGAAGCGCCTGAGGTTAGCTAAGGGAATAGTCAAACGCCCACAGACTATCAGAACCAGCGACTGGTCCTGTCAGCCTCCGCACCGATATTGGATTGATGCATTTCATTGGGCGTTACTCCTACGCATAGTCAGAATAGCAAACTATAGATTGGGTGTGAATACAAAAAATACGGAATTGCAGAAAATAAATTGTGAAATGAAAAATTCTTGCAGCGAAGTGCTGAAGATCAAATTGGTCTACAGCAAAAACATTCCACTCAGCCGGAAAGCGGGCAGATCTTGTCTACCCGCCACGTCAACACACGTGCCCTGATAAGGCAACGATAGAGCTACGCAGGAAGGAAATTCAGTCGTCGTGCCTTTGCCGCGTCAGAAAAAAATCTCGGCGGGCGGAACGCCAGGCGTCTCACCATGTGTAATGAGCCGTGTATGTCACCACTTTTTCTCCATCCGCCGGCACACGGACCCTATACTCAATCGTTTTGCTGTCCAGTTTGTTGAATGGATCTGAATTTTTGGTGATTTCCCAGTTCGTCCAGCGGTAGAGGTGTTCCACAACGCGTACCTCGATGGGTTCCTTCTTGTGGTTGCGCAGCTTGATCTCAAAGCTTTCGTCCACCCAGTGCGCATTGCGGTCAATCTTGTAATAGGTGCGTTTACGCTCGCCCACTGCGTCAAAGACGTTGCCGGTGTACAGGCGGATGGTCTCATCGCTCGGCGTGTGATCAATCAGGTTCTCGCCGGTGAATTCCAGCTGGCCGTCAGTATCCCGGCGATAGAAACGCACGCGGCCTTTGGGCAGAGGCAGGCCGAGATGGGTCTCCTTGCTGTTCTTGAATTCCACCATGGCCCAGATCTTGGGATTGGACTGGATGCCAAAGCTCTCCATGTCGCGAATATTTTCCATGGGATAGTTGCGATAGTTCTGCTCAATCTTGACGCCGTCATACACGTACAGCCGTTGTGAAGGGACCCCTGCCGCCCGCACAAACTCCACCTGCTTGGTCTCGCGATCGTAAAGCGTGGTGGCGCGCTCCAGCGTGTAAAGATGATATTCATCAAAGCTGCGCTCGGTGACCGCGGGCGCGCGGGCTTCATCGGCCATTGCGGACATTTTCATGGCGTAGCCCCCAGCCACAGCCTGCGGCTCAATCTTGTTCACGTCGCCCGCCATCAGCTTGATGTGAGCGTTAGAGAACGTCTTGCCGGTCTGGTTGTCCAGCGTCACCCAGCCGACGATCTCAAGCAGGTTGCCGCTGACCGGCGCCACAACGTTGTAGTCGGCGTGCCAGCTCATGCCTCCGGTTACATAGCTGAATTCCGCGTTGGTGTTTCCACCGCGGTCGCTCTGCAACAGCCAGGAGAGCGTAGGTTTCAAAATCGTGTCATTGCTGAGAGCGGGAAAAACCGGCAGCCCGGGAAGGCCAAACTGCAATTTGCCATCGATTTCTATGATCGGTTCACCGTTGCCGGCGGCCACATAAGCCTGCTGCGCCTGATAATACTGCTGGTTGTAAGCGCTGTATGCCTGGTAGTGCGGCGTGTATCCGCTGCGGATGATCTTTCCCGGCATGAGCTTGCGGTTGCCGTCTTTGTCCGCCACCAGAAACTCAATGGTTTTTCCTTCGTACAACGCCAGCAGCCGGCCCTGCGAAGCTACGTCACTGCGATAGTTCTGCTCCAGGATATGCAGGTCACGGCCGCTCTTGAGGTCGCGCAGGATGACCGAATCCGGCTCCAGGTGGGAGGTAATGTCTGTGATCTCCAACGGGTTGGTTCCGCTTTTAAGCTCCAGCGGCAGCGTTTGCCGCACCACCGCGAACGACTGGTTGTAAATCGTCAATGCCGCGGAATCATCATGGCTGGCGCCGGGTTTGTCGTCAGATTTGTTTTGGGCCGGCCCTGAAACTGCGCCGGCAAGCAGAAGCAGAGAAAGCAGATATAGCCGCATAAACTGCACGTCCTTTTCATGAGTTGTGGGTGGCCGAACCGGGGGAGGTCGAAGAGATTCTATGCCAAATAGAAGAACGCAGTGCCGGGGTTTTCTTGCAGGGAAAAACTTGGGTAATGGAAGATTATTGGAGTGAAGGACTGAAATTTTAGCAAGAAATACATGATTTGATTGCGATTTGACTTTTTGTTTACCTGCGGAAGATTGCAGGGTCTCTGTGCAATTATCTATAAATGCACGGTAAACACCGGATAGGCGATTCTGGTCTCCTCTCCGGGGCGCGAACGTTATTCTCCAATCGTGAAAGAGAGGATGCCATGCAACGCAGAGCCAAGGGTTCCCTGCTAATACTCATCTTTATATGTTTGAGCGCTCTTGGACAGGACAGTGCTTGGGATGCACCCATGCAGGCCGGCAAAAATGCCATGGCAAAGCGGCAGTATTCAGAGGCTGAAAAGTCCTTCCGCGAGGCCCTGGCCGTGGCGGAGAAGTTTGGGGAGAAAGATGCGCGGGTTTCAGGCTCGCTCCTCTTTCTGGCCCAAGCCTGCGATGCCCAAGCCAAGATGGACGAAGCAGAAGCGCTGGCCAGGCGCGCCGCCGATTCAATGAATAAGGCCCACAAGCCGAAACAGGCCGAACAGCAGTTTCAACAAATCGAGGCTGCATCCGCGTTATTCGACAAAGCCGGTGACCTCTTTGCATCGCACCAAAAATATCCGGACGCGGAAATGCTGTACCAGGGAGTCATCCATATTCGCGAAACCGCGGTCGAGGAAAAGCACGCACCGCAGAACAATGAGGACTTCTTCCGTTTTGCGATCCAGGTAGCGACCAATGCTCAAGGCGCGCTGGCCGGCGCCCATGAAAAGCTAGGCCATTTGTATTTCGCTGAACACAAATTCCCTGAGGCAGCTGCAGCGTACGAGAAAGCGCGAAACATTCGGGAACCAAATCCGGACAAGCATGTTCTTGCCCAAACCATCACCAATCTGGCTACATGTTATGCAGCACAGGCCAAGTATGATCAAGCAGAGTCGCTTTATCAGCGGGCCCTTGCGCTGTTTGAACAAGCAAACTGGACGGAAAAGCCGGAGACTCTCCAGACCATGCAATCTTATGCCCTGCTACTGAAGACAACGGGCCGCGACACAGAAGCCAGTACCATGCTGGAGAAGGTCGCAACCATCAGAAAGAAGCTTGATCAGATGCCGCGATGAGATGAGAGCGTGCGGACCGCAGGTATCAGTGGTTCTTTGCCTGTTGTGCAATCCACTCCGCCGCTTCATTCGTCCCCAGACTCCCGCCGATGTCCGCCGTGGTCTTTTTCTGCTGCACGGCAGCGAGCACGGCTTTATTAATCCGCCCGGCTTCTTTTTCAAAGCCCAGGTGCTCCAGCATCATCGCAGCCGTAGAGATCGCCCCGATGGGGTTGGCAATGTTCTTGCCCGCAAACGGCGGCGCGGAGCCATGCACCGGCTCAAACATTGAAGTCTTGCCGGGATGGATATTGCCGCTGGCGGCCATGCCCAGCCCGCCCTGCAGGGCCGCGGCCAGGTCGGTAATAATGTCGCCAAACATATTGTTGGTCACGATCACGTCAAACTGTTTGGGATCGCGCGCCATGTGCATGCAGAGCGCGTCCACGTACATGTGCTGCGGCTGGATGTCAGAGTATTCCGCCGCCACCAGCTTGAAGACCCGCTGCCACAAACCGCCGGCAAAGGTCATGACGTTCGACTTGTCCGACATCAGCACTTTCTTTCGTCCCTGCTTGCGCGCCAGCTCAAACGCATAGCGAACCACCCGCTCCACGCCTTTGCGGGTGTTGAAGTCTTCCTGGGTGGCGATCTCGTCGGCGGTCCCTTGCTTGAACACGCCGCCGGCATCCACGTAAGGGCCTTCGGTGTTTTCGCGCACCACCACAAAATCCACGTGCTCCGGCTTCACGCCCTTAAGGGGACAGAGCGATTCATCCAGCAGCTTGACCGGACGCACGTTGGCATAGAGGTCCATCTTGAAGCGCATGCCCAGCAGGATTTCTTTGGCATGAATGTTCGTAGGTACGCGGGGATCGCCCAGAGCACCGACAAAGATTGCGTCAAAATCCCGCGCCAGCATGGTGAAGCCATCGGGCGGAATGGTGGTCCCATCTTTGAGGTAACGGTCGGCGGACCAATCAAATGTGGTGAACTCGACCGCCGCTCCGGTGGCTGCAACAACTTTCAGGGCCGCGGGAACCACCTCTTTGCCAATACCGTCACCGGGAACCACGGCGATACTTTTCATTTTGACGCTGCGCTCCACACCGCTTACGCTTTCTTCTTTTCGGCAATCATGCTCCAGCCCTGAT
>JBGPZS010000448.1:0-3847 GCA_041493865.1 Terriglobia bacterium | reverse complement strand
TGCTCCGGCGTGCGCGGCACTCCATACTTTGCGACTGGCTTGGCTTCCACTGCCGGAAGCGCCCGGCGATCCACTTTTCCATTCGGTGTTAACGGCATCTGCTCGAGCACAACCAACAAACCCGGCACCATGTACTCCGGCAGCTTTACCTTGAGCGCCTTCTTTACTTCAGCGGGGTTCGGCACTTCACCCCCGCGACCCACCACATATCCCACCACGCGCTTATCGCCCGGTACGTCCTCGCGCACTACCACCACGGCTTCAGCGATCTCCGCCATTCCCAGCAGCGCCGTCTCAATCTCCCCCAGTTCGATCCGAAACCCGCGGACTTTCACCTGCTCATCGCGGCGCCCAAGAAATTCCAACTGTTGGTCCGCCCGCCACCTAGCGCGATCTCCTGTGCTATAGAGCCGGCCTCCGCGCTTCCCACTGAACGGGTTGGGAACAAACTTCTCCGCTGTCAGATCCGGACGGTTCAAGTAGCCCCGCGCCAGCCCCGCACCTCCGATGTACAGCTCCCCTTCCATCCCCACCGCCACCGGCTCCATCTTCTCGTCCAACACATACACCTGCGTGTTGGCGATTGGCTTCCCGATCGTCGGCTCTTGTCCTTTTTCCTTCTTCCAATCTCGTCCCATGCACACATAGGTCGAATAAGTTGTGCCTTCCGTTGGACCGTAAAGGTTCCACACCTGTTCCACTGACGTAAGGCCAAGAGCTTTTTCCACTAATGCTCGCCGCAGGGGTTCGCCAGCCAGATTCACCACACGCACTCCCGCGGGTAGACCAGCTTCCAGCAGTTCAGCAAACACCGAAGGAACGGTATTGATCAGGGTTATTTGATTCGCGGCCGCCACGTCCAGCAGAGGGAGGGCCAGTGCGTTCTCTACTACAATCACGCTCCCGCCACAGCTTAAGGGAACAAAGAACTCAAATACTGACAGGTCAAAACACATTGAGGTCGAGGCCAGCACGCCGGACAACGCATTTTGATCAAACATGTCGTGCGCCCAATGTAGCAGCGCCAGGCAACTTGCGTGCGGGATCCCCACGCCTTTCGGCCGTCCGGTAGAGCCTGAGGTATAGATCACATAAGCCAGATTGCTCGGATCCGCTACTGGCTCCAGATTGGACGGGTGGTGCAGCCCGATACGCTTCCAGTCTTCATCTATACAGATCACTTGGACCCCATGTCCGTCAAACTGATCGTGCATCGCCTCTTGCGTCAGCAACAGCCTCAGTCCAGAGTCCCGCACCATAAAGCTCAGTCGCTCGGCCGGATAGTTCGGATCCAGCGGTACATAAGCTCCGCCCGCTTTCAAAATTCCCAAAATGCCAACCAGCATCTCCAGCGAGCGCCCCACGCAAATGCCGATCTTGGCCTCCGCGCCTACCCCTCTCTCCCTTAAGAAATGGGCCAGTTGATTCGCACGTCCATTCAACTCGCCGTAGCTTAGCTCTTCTCCCTCACACAGGACTGCTACCGCGTCTGGCCGCTGCGCCGCATGCTTCTCAAACAATTGCTGAATGCTCGTTATCGCCGGATACTCCACTTCTGTCCGGTTCCACTCCACCAGCAGTTCCTGCCGCTCTGCCTTACTCAGCAAGGTCAGGTCTTCCAGCCTCAGGTCGCTGGAAGTGATAATGCCTTCAACCACTTTGCGCAGATAACCGAGTAAGCGGCATACCGCCGCCTTCTCAAATGCAGCCTCGCTGTACAAAATGCGGAAAACGAGCCTCTTGTCACTGATTCTTGCAATGACATTGAATGGAAAGTTCGTTTGCTCGAACGATCCGGAATCAACTACGTCCAATTTTTCTGCGTTTCCGAACTCGCCTTCTTTGATGGGATAGTTCTCGAAGACAAACAACGATTCGAACAAGGGATGCCCGTGTGAGACCTCACTCCAACTTTGTATGTCAACCAACGAACAGTATTCGTACTGCCTCATTTCGACTTGCTGCGCCTGTAAACCCTTCAGCCATTCCGTGATCCTCATCCTCGCGGGTATTGACACCCTCACGGGCAGCGTATTGATGAAGAGACCTACCATCTCCTCCACGCCCTCCATCGCCGCGGGCCGGCCGGACACTGTTGCCCCAAAAACGACATCCTTCTCCCCGCTGAGTCGACTCAATAACAGACCCCATGCCCCTTGTATCAGCGTGTTGAACGTAACTTGAAGGGTGCGCCCAAGCTCCTGCAGCTTTTGCGTGCTCTCCTCCGACAACTGGAGAAACTCTTCACTCTGCTCCCCAGCCGAACCGTCGATGACCGCACCGCCGCGTCGCGACGGTAGTGGTGTTGGCGCAACTACTCCAGCGAGGTACTTTTTCCAGAAGGCTTCTGCATCATTCCTGCCTTCTTCCTCCTGACCCTGCAGCCACTTTATATAGTCGCTGTAGGGACGGCTTTGCTTTAACCACGGTTTCGTGCCTGTCACCAAACTTTCATAAATTGCGGACACCTCGTTCAACAGAAGTGCAACACTCCATCCATCGAGCACAACGTGATGGAAGCTGAAAACGAGCATATGAACTTGTTCGTCACTCTTGATGAGCACTACGCGTGCAAGCGGCGTCTTACCCAGATCGAAGCCGTAAGCCCGATCGTCTTTCATGTATTGCGCGGTCCTTGTCCCAAGATCAGCTTTGGCCGTGTTAGTCCAATCCAGGACTTCAAACGGAAGCTCCATCCGCCGGCGCACAACCTGCATCGGCTTTGCGACTTTTTTCCATACGAATGAGGTCCGCAGAATGGGATGACGATCGAAGATCCGCTGCCACGCCTGCTGGAAAGCCGGAACATTGACGTCTCCATGGATTTCACGTCTTATTTGAACGAAGTAGGCGCTAGAATCCGGCGCCAGCGCCCAATGAAAAAGGATGCCTTCCTGCAATGGCGTTAACGGATAGACATTCTCGACACGATCATTTAAAGGTATGGAAGCCATTCATTTCCCCTTGTGGTGATTGCAAATCTGGAGATTGTGAAGAAGTTACAGCTATACCGAGTAGGAATTCTTGACACACATGCAGTAGGTCGCTCCGTGTGCCGATGAAAGGTAAACAACTGCCTGCCGCGGTGCGGCTCTCGTCTGGCCTGCAAGCTAGTTGCGAATCAACCGGCTTTATCGGTCTGCGCTTCTTTAAGTGACCCAAGAGTTTATTGAGCGCCTGAACGGATCGCGTGCAACAAAAGCCGGCCTTGCGTTAGGTTGTGGATAGCGCTGCCACAGCTAACATCCGGCAGCAAAATGTGCGCTAATTATGTAGAAGAAGATTGTGGAGCATAATTTGAAATCAGTTTTCTTTCATGGCGTCTGAAAATTCAGAAAGGAGATCTGTTAACTCTAAGTCACTGAGCTTGGCCTCCGGAAAATCCGAAGGGGTAAGGTTTCCGGTATCGGTGGTGCGGCAATGCTCGATGAGCGACTGGAGCGCAATAGTATAACCTGCTGCAAACCTCGAAATGGTTGAGCGGTGATGGACGTTTTCGCTGTAGGTAAAGACCATGCGCAGTTGGCCGCCGGTGATGCTCCCGGTAACGTCAAGCAGATGGGGACGATGATATCCCGGCGTTTGCGAGGCCCCACTGTTTTCCTCGGCCGGCCCAAACCAGGAATCGTTCCCCAGCACCTGATCAAATTGCCCCAGGTAGTTGAAGCTGATCTCTGCTTGCGTCAGGGTTTCCAGCTGCTCTCGCACTGCCTTTTCGCTCCCATACCGCAGCACCCCGTATCCGATCCCCCGTTCCGGAATCCCCCGTAATTGTTCCTTCACCGCTTTCAGTTCCTCCCCCGCTCCACGCTTTCGTCCCAGCGTCAACTGCACCGGAAACAGACTC
>JBGPZS010000253.1:0-5992 GCA_041493865.1 Terriglobia bacterium | reverse complement strand
CGTCCTTGTTCGCAAAAGCGCATCTCCCCTACGTAGCGTTGCCGCAACGATCTCTTTCAATACCTTGGCGCAGACCATCGCGGTTTGCGTGTGATGGTCGCGCGTGGGGTTATATTCCACGATGTCTGCGCCCACGATGGGAGCATGCAGCGACTGAATGCAGGTCACGACCTCGCGCACGGACATGCCTCCGGGTTCGTAGTGAGAGACGCCCGGCGCAAATGCGGGATCAAGAACATCCACGTCAAAAGAGATGTACAGGGGCCCTTCGAATTTCAGCTCGGCGTAACGCTCAAGTTGGCGCATGGTGATCATCTCCACGCCAAACCTCTTCGCTTGTTCCGCCTGATGGCCATTCATGGTGCGGATGCCTACCTGCACCAGCCGCCGCGCCAGTTTCTCTTCCATGATGCGCGCGAAAGGGCAGGCATGCGAGAGCCGCTTGCCATCCAGTTCATCATAGAGGTCAGGGTGCGCGTCAAAGTGGAGAATGGTCAGATCAGGCCAGCGGGGACGAAATCCCTTGATGATGGGATAGATGATCGAGTGGTCGCCGCCGAGACTGATCAGCGGATGTCCCAGCCCCAGCGTGCGCCAGACGGCGGATTCAATCGCGGCAAAGGTCGGGATGGAATTTTTCGGCAGGTCGAGATCGCCGGCATCATGGATTGCACCGGCGCGGCCCAGGTCGATGCCGTCTTCTGTCCACAGATTGCTGGAGTCGGAGTACAGCGCTTCGCGAATCAGCCGAGGCGCCTGTGCTGAACCGCGCAGAAAGCTGGAGTTGGCGTCAAAGGGAATCCCGAGGAGGGAGATGGGTCCCACTGGTTGCCGGACGGGCGTGTTCTCAGGCATGAGAATGCTTGTCAGTTCCTTACGAATCGTACCAGCACAGGCCCCAGTACTACCAAAATCAAAACGTATGCGGCGGCCAGGGGTCCAAGCCTGGGCTCCGCCGCGGCGCCCAGGCCGGCAATTACGATGGAGAACTCGCCGCGGGCCACCAGCTCCATGCCGGCGCGCAGGCGGGCTTTTTTATCGACGCCGTTACGCCGCGCTGCCCAATAGCCGGTAAGAATCTTCGTTGCCGCCGTGATCAGCGCAAGCACGATGGCCGGCAGCATCATTCCCGGAAGCGTGGCTGGGTCAATCTCCATGCCGAAGAAGAAAAAGAAGGTCGCTGCAAAGAGGTCGCGAAGCGGCGCAACCACACGGCGAGATTTCTCGGCGATCGGTCCGGAGAGAGCAATGCCGACCAGAAACGCTCCCACCGCAGCCGAAACGTGAAGCCGCTGTGCCAGTCCACCCACCAGCAGCACGGCGCCGAAGGTGGAGAGGAGAATAACTTCATCGGACTCATGGGCAAAGAACCGGCTGACTTGCTTGCCCCAGCGCAGGGCAATCAGCAGGATCACCATGACCGTGGCAATGGCGATGAAGACGGCGATGGCAACTTTCCGCGGGCTTCCTCCTGCCAGCAGCACGGCCACCAGAGGTAGATAAATGGCCATGGCCAGGTCTTCCAGCACGAGCACGGACAAGACCGAAGAAGTTTCCGGATTGTTCATCCAGCCCAACTCGCCGATGATCCGCGCAATGACGCCCGAAGACGAGATGTACGTGATGCCGCCAAGCAAGACCGAGGTCAGCGGGTTGAAGCCCAGTAGAAAGCCTGCGATCGCGCCGGGCGTGAAATTGAGCGCAAAATCTATTGCTCCGGCAGGCAGCCCGATGCGCAGGTTGTGCTTTAGCTCTTCTCCCGTGTATTCCGCGCCTAGCATGAACAAAAGCAGCAGCACGCCGATCTCTGCGCCGGTATGAATAAATGATTGGCTGAAGTTGAGCGGAGCCAGTCCGCCGTTGCCGAAGGCGAGCCCGGCAAGCAAGTACAGCGGGATGGCGGAAAATCCAAACCGCGTGGCCAACCGGGCGAGTACGGCCAGCCCAACGATGGCCGCGCCCAGCTCGAGAAGGACCTGCGAGACGTCATGTGGCGATGCGGCCATAAGGAGAGTTCAGAATAGCAAAGACCTGCGGCGAGAATGTCCGACAAGGGTCAACTGTACTGCTTGACCAGATCTTCCAGAGTGGGCTGTGACCAGGCTTTTACGAAGGTATGCTCGGGTGGCTGCGAGCCGCTACGAAGATGGCGGACCAGCATCTCGATTGCCGTGTCCATGGTGAGAGAAGTGATGATGGCGGCATTCAGTGTGCCTGCATCCAGAAACGGCTTGGTCTGGCTGAGCACGCCGACGCCGCAATAGGGCAGGCTGAGCCATTGCGTGCGTTCTGAGTCTGAGGCATTTTCCTCGAAGGCCCGCCTTGCCGCCTGAATGAAATCTGTGTTCTGTGCGGCAATCAGGTGAGTGTCAGAAGCGCGCACGGTCGAAAGCCGCAGCCAGGAGGTCACGGAATTGTAAGCGCTCTCCGCCGTCCATTGGATCTTCAGGCTCTTGAGCTGCACACTGGCGCCGAGCACGCTCTCCAGCCCGTCAGACCGCTGCGCCGCCAGAAAATTTGTTGCCGGGCCGCGCAGATAGAGAATGGAGCCGCCCTGGGGAAGGATCGCCGCAAATTGCCGGCCTTGCATGCGCCCAATTTCGGTGTGGTCCTGTGACACCGCAAACACCGGCGCTTTCGCGGTCTTGCGCAGAGGCTCCAGGTAATCAACGCTCGCATTGCTCACCACCCATCCGATTCCCGCAGCCACGGCGGCTTCCGCCACGCGGGGTAGGCCCTGGTTATTTACCGGCTCCACGATCACGGCATCCGGACGCGTGGATTGTGACTGCACGATTTCCAGCACCTGCTGGCTCTGGGTGACGGGATCACTCTTTGCGTTGATCACCTGCAGATTAAGGCCCAACCGTTGTGCCGTGCTTTTGGCAGCGGCCTCCTGTTCGCGCAAATAGTTGTTCTCGCCCGGAAGGGAGACCACAATGCTTAACTTCTTCATACCATTCTCCTGCGGTCCAGCGTCAGCAACTGCACACTCGACCGAAAACTCGAACAGATGGGCAACCCGAGCATCCTTTGCGAGGCCGGAAATTGCGCTTGAGCAAGGGACTGCAAGCACTGCACGTAAAAAAGCTGGCAGCTCAAAGCATTGTGTAAGCGAATTCTAATTTGCCTTCGGCGATTTTGAACAAGAAAGTCGGAACGGACCGGTCTACGGTATCCCAGGCAGAATGTGGCGCAGCGAAGAATGTTTTGACCGGGCACACAGAACGCCTATTGACCGCTATTGCCTGCGTCTGTTTTCCTAGACGTAGCATGGAATTGCGCAAAGACCCGATTACGCGCTCCTGGGTCATCGTCGGCGACGATGTGGAGCGGCAAGGCCAGCCCGGCTATTGTCCTTTCTGTCCCGGAGCGCCGAACGCGCCCCAGGTGATTGCGTCGTTGAACTCCGCCGACCACGGTGCCGGCCCGGTCACGGCCATGGTGCATCCCGCGCCGCTTTACCGCATTGAGGGCGAGCCGCATCGCCACGCCGAAGGCATCTATGACGCCATGAACACCGTGGGTGCGCATGAAGTGCTGGTGCAGAGCATCCGCCATGATATTGAGTTGTGGCAGTCATCCGACGCGGAGATTTCACAGTTTTTACTGCTGACCGCGCAGCGCATCCAGGACCTGAAGGGCGATCTGCGCTTCAAATACGTGACCATGTTCAAGAACCACGGCTCGTCCGCGGGACAGGAGTTCGATCACCCTGTCTCCGAACTGACGGCCACCACGTTTGTCCCCCGGCGCGTGCTCTACGAATTGCGGGCCTCTCGCGACTACTACATGGACAAGGAGCGGTGCGTATTCTGCGACACCCTGGGGCAGGAGCTCCGCAATTCCGTGCGGATTGTTGAAGCGCTCGGCAACTATGTTTCCCTGTGTCCGTTCGCTTCCAGGGTGCCGTATGAGATCTGGATCATGCCGCGCAAGCACGAGTCTTCTTTCGAGCGTTCCATTACTTCCAGGTCGGCGCTGCTCAGCGAACTGGCTGGGTTGATCCGCCGCACTCTGCAGCGTGTGATGAGCGTTTCTGAATCGTTTCACCTGGTCCTGCACACGGTCCCCAACACCTATCAGAAATCGAACATCCTGCAATACTGGAAGACGGTGGATGAGGACTACCACTGGCATATTGAGATCCTGCCCATCATCGGCACCAGGGCCAAGCCGTATTTTCTGAAAGAGGTCTACTACACCCACATTTCCTCTGAGACGGCGGCGGAGAAGTACCGCAAATTGGCCATCCGGTAGTCCGCAACCTGGGCGCAGGCGCTGGTAATATTCTTCCGCCGTGTCATATATCCAGCCTGGTCAACGCACTCATACATTGAAACTCGAGCAGGGCCCGGGTTGCGGTTCAATGGCTTGCTGCTCAATCAGCATGGATAAAACCGATCTCCAGGTTGAACTTGAGCGGCTTCATCCGGCGAGCTTTGGCTGGGCGCTGTGGTGTTGCGATCACCGGAAAGACGACGCGGAAGAGGCCTTGCAGACGGCTTATCTGAAGGTTCTGGAAGGCGTGGCGCGTTTTGACGAACGTGCAAGCCTGCGGACCTGGTTTTTCTCTGTTGTGCGCCGCACGGCCTGGGAACAGCGCCGCCGGCGATGGGTCCGCGAGCTGCTTTTGGGACGCTGGCTCAGACAGCAACCTGCTTTGGCGCCGAATCCTGCGCCGGATCGTGCGCTGAGCTGTTCGGAAGAGAGCCAGGCGCTGCGTAAGGTGCTGACAATGCTGCCCGCGCGACAGCGCGAAGTCTTGCACCTGGTCTTTTATCAGGATTTGACGATTGAGGAGGCTGCGAAGGTTTTGCACATTTCCCTGGGAACGGCGCGCACGCATTTTGAGCGTGGCAAGGCCAAACTTCGCGACCTTTTGGCATGCGAGCGAAAACGATGAACGACGACTACCATCTTCCCAATTCTGAGCTTGGCGACAAGCGTTCGCGTGACACTGGTCCTTGTAATGACGCCTTGCGCGACCGCTTCGCCGTTTTGCGACGGGAAGAGGAAGAGCACATGCCGGAATTCGCTTCATTGTGGCGGGGCAGAACGCGCGCCCCAGGCGGTAAAGCACGTTGGTTCCTTGCAGGCGCATGTGCACTGATCGTGGTGGTAGCTGTGCTTTGGCCGCGTTCAGCCCAGCGCAGGCCGGCAGGCGTCTCGGTGGCCTCGATTGCAGAATGGAAAGCGCCCACGGATTTTCTGCTGGAGACGCCGGGCTGGGAGCTGTTGCGCACCGTGCCTGAAATCGGCGAATGGCGCGGGTACACGGCAGCGATTCCCCCGACCAGACCTTCGCAAGTTAAGAAGAAAGTTTCACACACTAAAGGAGGCCGCACTTGAAATTCTACAGAGTGATATTCGTGTTGTTCGTTTTTGCTGCAGCATTGTGGGCGCAGAAGCCTGCCGATGATCCCATTGCCCAAGCCTTGTTCCCGCCCGAACTGGTTATGAAGTATCGCCAGCAGATCAATCTGGACGAAGGCCAATCCAAAGCCATCAAGGAGGCCATCCAGAGGGCCCAAACAAAGTTTCTGGACATGCAATGGGACATGCAGTCTGAAGCGGAAAAGCTGATCAAGCTGCTGAAAGCGCACCCGGTGGACGAATCGGCTGTCCTGGCACAGGTGGACCAGGTGCTTAACCGGGAACGCGAGATCAAGAAGGCCCAGATATCGCTGCTGATCCACATCAAGAATTTGCTCTCAGAGGCCCAGCAGAACAAGCTCACGGAGCTGCGTCAAAGTCCCTCTTAAGCGATGAACACCAGGCAGCGCCTGAAATGCCCCCATCGGGCGCTGCTGGCCTCCCCCCGGGTTCCGTTCAGCCAACGTGCTGACGGTAAGGTAGAAACCCTGCTTCTTGCTCCTGCAACAATTCGCTCCCATACTGCCCATACATGTCCGTAAAGTACCTTGTGCGCTTTATCACACGTCGCGTAGGCACTCGCGGCTATAATTTGCAATAACTTATGCTTCCGTTG
>JBGPZS010000156.1:0-8255 GCA_041493865.1 Terriglobia bacterium | reverse complement strand
GTAACTGTACTTGGGCATGGCCTCGCCATTCTTTCCCATCCTCCACGCTTCATAATAATCCCAGTTGGTGAGGTTCTCTTTTGTGCCATCGCAATCCGTGATGTCGTACTTTGCAACGACGTGCTGGACGATCCAGGCTTCACTGGCCAGCGGCGCCGGGGTCAGGAACCATTGGACTTTCCAGTCGAATCGGCCGCACTCTCCCCACTCAGGGCCGCCGAGGGTTTTAAAAGAGACCGTCGGATCGGCCCACATGAACGCTTTGAAGGCATCGAGGTGTTCCGCAGTTGTCAAGGGAGCCGCGCAGTACACCTCGATGGGAACCAACACGTCGAAAGTGCCGGCTTTAGCAGGTAGAGAGCTGCCAAAACACAAAAACAGCAATACCAGGAGAAACAACTTGAGATGACGCGTCATAAGATCCTCCTTCGGATAGTGACGATAAAACGTGTTAGTCCGTCATACGCCTCTCATGGTTCGGAAAACATGGTTCGGAAAACATCAGGTCGGCATTTTAGCAACATGTCTGAGGATTCAATGGTTACCTTTTTGAAGATTCGTGTTTATCGGAAGCTATCCCGTTTTGGAACCTCCGACCCCCTGGTTCCGAACCAGATTCCAGGCCTTGTTGAAACCTATTGAAATTTGAGGTTGTTAAATGATTGATATTGAACCTGTTGCGAGCCGCTCCGTGAAAGCTGTTGCGATTTGTTGAAATTGGAGGCTTTCACCGTAACGTGAACGACTGATTGCTGCCGGAATCTTTAATAAGCAGAGGTGTGGAGAGCGAGGTCGGATCGAAGATCGTGATGCTGGAAGGCGTACCGTTCGTTATGCTCCAGTTGTAGGAGAGCTTTGCTCCCACGGGCAAGCCGTCATCCGTCACTACCGGGGCTATGCTCATGTTGCCGTTGGGATTGGAGCTGAAATCCAGAGTCTGCGCTGCGATTGGAGTGATGACGGGCGCTTTGTTTGCGCTGGAGTCTGTCACATGCACTGCGACCGAGGCCGCGCCCGAAAGCAGTGAGTCAGAAGCGGAAAGCTGCAATACATAGTCGCCGGGTAAGCTAAACGTTACCGAAGCGACTGCGGCTGTTCCGTTCGTAAATGTTGCCGTGCCGGGGCCGCTGGTCTTTGACCACTGCTGCGTGAGCGTTCCTCCGATCGGCAAACCATCGTCTACTACGATTCCCGGGAGTTTGAGCGAATCCGGACGCGAAACGTTCAGAGATGCAGGCACGAAAACCTGTGGGGCCTGGTTTCCAGCATCTGTCTGCCAGGTAACGCATCGGAGCAGTCCTTTTCGAGACGGATACACGTATCCCGGGAAATTCCTTCTCCGTGAAGCGTAGGGCGACGCTTCTATAGTTCCTTTAGTTCCTTTTTGGGAATAAGTTGGCCTATTTAACACCAGAGTAATCTGGGCAATCAAGATAAAACTTCAACAATTCTTAAATCTTCATTCTTGTGTACGATGAAGTTCTTGATTCAATTCGGATTGATAATTTGTGATTTGCGAATTGTGATTTTCAACTAAGCGTCAATCGGAAATCGCCAATTAGAAATTGCTAGACGAATCAGAAATTGCCAATTAAAAAACCGCCAATTAGAAACTGCTAATTAGAAACTGCTAATCACAAATCACAAATCACAAATCACAAACTCCTCGCAACTTTCAAATCGGAATGTGTCGCCAGGTCACTTGAGTTCCAAATCGGGAACAATGTTGGCTTTTTCGTGCACTGTTATCAAATAAAGATATCCAGGGTCTCTGCTGCTTTAGTAGTATGTACGGCAGTCGATAGTACGAACCGTAGATAGGGTCACGAGCCGCCTCTGCAAATCGTTTTCAGTCAACAGGCCACAGTCAGCAAAAATCGGGATTTTAGGAGATCAGAATGTTCCAGCGAACACGTTACCCCGCGTGGATGTTTCTTCTTGCCAGCAATCTGGTGCTTTTATTTTGCATGCCGCTAGCGGCCCAGCAGGTGGTTGGACCACTCGTTTTCCAGGATGTTCATCATGACGTTTCACCGCCAATGCGCGACATGCCGACCATCAACGCCGCTGCGAATGCTGCCACGGGGCACGTGAAGCATGAAGCCGAGCCGTTGCGCCGGATTCCATTGCCTCCGGGCATGGGCGCGTTGCAGCAAGGCGCCCTTGGCGATGCAGCATTGCAATCGTCCGCTGTGGCGGCCTCCGCTGCACTGGCGCCCACGGTGAATCTTGGCTTTGACGGACTGGGGAACGCGTCGCTTGGCTTTAGCGTAACCAGCGCGCCGCCTGACACCAACGGCGCGGTTGGCCTGAACCAGTATGTCCAGTGGGTGAACACCTCGTTCGCTGTGTTCAACAAGACTACGGGAGCGCTGATCGCCGGACCGACAGCAGGGAACCAACTGTGGGCGGGTTTTGGCGGCGGCTGCCAGACGAACAATGACGGCGATCCTATTGTGCTGTATGACAAGGCAGCAAACCGGTGGATGTTTGCGCAGTTCTCGGTTTCCACCACGCCGTTTCTGCAGTGCGTGGCTGTTTCCACCACGTCTGACGCAACAGGCACGTACAACCGCTATTCGTTCCAATACTCCAACTTCGACGACTATCCGAAGATGGGTGTCTGGCCGGATGGCTACTATGTGACATTCAACATGTTCAATGGCAACACGTTTGTGGGCGCCGATGCCTGCGCTTATGACCGCACGGCCATGTTGAATGGCGCGGCCGCCACGCAGGTGTGTTTCCAGCAGGGTAATACGATTGGCGGACTGCTGCCTTCCGATCTTGACGGCACGACCGCTCCGCCGGCCGGTTCGCCCAACTTTTCCGTGTTCTTCGGCACCAACAATCTCAACCTGTTCAAGTTCCAAGTGAACTTCGCCACGCCGTCTTCGTCAACGTTTACCGGACCAACGGTAATTCCGGTCACGGCGTTTTCTCCGCTGTGCAACGGCGGTACATGCGTTGTGCAGCCCGGCACCACGAACCGGCTGGATTCACTGGCTGACAGATTGATGTACCGACTGGCCTACCGCAATTTCGGGGACCACGAGTCGCTGGTGGTAAACCATTCGGTGACGGCTGGAACCGGTGGCGGCGTGCGCTGGTATGAGATCCAGAATCCGAATGGAACGCCGGTCGTCGCGCAGCAAAGCACGTTTGCTCCCGATTCCGCCTTCCGCTGGATGGGCAGCATTGCCATGGACCAGTCGGGCAACATGGCGATGGGATATAGCGTGTCCAGCAGCACGATCAGCCCGTCGATACGCTTTACCGGACGCACGCCTGCTGATCCGGTGAACACCATGGAGGCGGAAACCAGCATCGTTACCGGCACGGGATCGCAAACCGGAACGCTCACCCGCTGGGGAGACTACAGCGCCATCACCGTTGATCCAGTGGACGATTGCACCTTCTGGTACACCCAGGAGTATATGAAGACCAGCGGGACCTTCAACTGGAATACGCGCATCGCCAACTTCAAGTTTCCCGGTTGCGGTGGCGTGGTGACTCCGGACTATACGCTTTCGGCCTCGCCGACGAGCGTGACTGTCACGCAGGGTGGCAGCGGCAACAGCACAATTACCGTAAATCCGACCGGCGGCTTTACCGGCAGTGTGACTTTGTCGGCTTCAGGTCTGCCAGCAGGTGTTACCGCCAGCTTTGGCACCAACCCGACAACTTCCAGCAGCGTGCTGACGCTCACTGCCAGCAGCACAGCTACAACTGGAACAGCCACGGTCACAATCACTGGAACTTCTGGTGCTTTGACGCATACCACCACGATTTCACTTACGGTGAATGCGGTGGCGCAACCAGACTTCTCACTTTCGGCCTCGCCGACGAGCTTGGCAGTCACGCAGGGAAACAGCGGCAACAGCACAATTACCGTAAATCCGATTGCTGGCTTTACAGGTAGCGTGAGTTTATCTGCCTCCGGTCTGCCTGCCGGAGTTACCGCGAGCTTTAGCACAAACCCGACGGCGTCCACCAGTGTTCTTACGCTGACCGCCAGCGCAACAGCGACCACGGGAACATCCACAATTACCGTGACTGGCACGTCAGGCACACTAACTCACACGACCACAGTCAATTTCACCGTCAATCCCTCAGGCGGACAGAACCTGATCGTGAACGGTGGCTTTGAGGCGGCCACTGCTGCTCCGTGGACCCTGACTGCGGGTGTGCTCAACACTTCCGCGGCGGAGCCTCCACACAGCGGCGTCAAAGACGCATGGCTCGATGGCTACGGCACCACTCACACCGACTCCGCTGTGCAGACGGTCACCATTCCTTCCACCGCAACCACTGCAACCCTGACGTTCTGGTTGCACATTGACACGGCGGAAACCACCACGGTCACAGCTTTCGACAAGCTGCAGGTCCAGGTGCTCAACAGCTCGAACACCGTGCTGGCGACGCTGGGCACGTTCTCTAACCTGAACAAGGCTGCTGGCTACACGCAGCGCTCGTTCAGTGTGATCGCGTTCAAGGGGCAAACCGTCAAGATCCGCTTCTTGGGAACTGAAGACGTAAGCCTGCAAACCTCATTCGTGATCGATGACGTGGCTTTGAACGTCCAATAACGGATCGAGACTCGGAGAAAAATTGTCCGGGGCCGCCATGGCCCCGGATTTTTTTTTGCGTTGAATCCAAACGGCCCGCGCGATGGCCACTCTGCATTAGAATTGGGCGGCAAGCGGGGTGGACGTGACAGGAAGCGTTCCGTCATTGTTTGTTGCAGATGTGCTTTTGCCGTAGGCGTTCAGAGGCTCTGAGCAGTCAGGAATGTTAGCGAGAGGTTTGGAGAAGAAATGCGGAATACAACTTTGCTGTTGATTTTTTTCGCGGGTCTGCTGGCGCATGCCAGCGAGAGTGCGCCGGCGCCCCATCTTGTTCCCGCAAGAGTAGGTCTGGTCCTGATCGGCGCCACGCCAGAGGGCTTTGCGCTGGCCACGGATGGATCTTCCCTCAACGCGGATGGCCGCGTCAGCCTTGAACAAAAGCTGTTTCAGGCGGGCAAGCATGGCGCGCTGGCGCTTGCCGGCAGCGTGTCCATTCAGGACCCGATCGGCAGACGCATCCGCGAAGAGGTGAACATTGCTCGGATCGCCGGTGCATGGCTGGCCGCCCATCCTGATGTGGATATTCAGACTGCCGATCGTGAAGTCAATGCCGCTGTCGCCGCTGCGGTGAACAAATTCCTTTCCACCCGCGACCCCGGCGCGCAGAGAGGCGTTTTCAAGTTCGGCATCGTTGCGGCCGGTTTTGTCGATGGCAAGCCGGCCGTGATCGCCACCAGATATTTTCTGCCCGCGGCAAAAGGTAAGGCGATGCGGATGGAGCGGACCTCCACGCCGACCAAGCCAGGAGACATGCGGATCTTTGGCAGTTCAAGCGTGCCAATGGAGCTTCTCACAGGCAAGTCGAATACGCTGAAAAATCTCAAGACCGATCCGGCAGTCAGAAAGTTTCGCTCCTCGCCCAATGCAAGCCTCGCCGATCAGGACTATCTCACTCTGTTTGATCACATCCTGCGGGCTGCTGAGTCCGCCCAGGGCAAGAAGCTCGATGGCAAGCGTGCCATCGTGGCTCCGCCCAATCGTTTTGCCACAATCACGTCGAAGGATGGCTTCGCCTCGCACACGGTCCCCAACTGAAAGTGGATGGTCTTTGTCCGGCATTGTGGAATATGCATTCTAGTGGTTTTCATATTCCCAAAATGGGAATGTCCTGTTATCCACAGAAAATCACTTTATTAATCAGATTTTTGTTTGTGCTCACGTCTGCTGGTGTGGATACTTTTGCTGCCTATGAATATGAAAGCTTCGCTTCGCCTTGCCTTGTGTCTTTTCCTTCTTGCCAGCTCTGTTCTGGTTTCTCCGCCTCCGGGCGTTAAAGCCAGCGCCAGCGGCATTGTTATCAGCCAGATTTATGGTGGTGGTGGCAACGCCGGCTCCACGTTCAAGAACGATTTTATTGAAATCTTCAATGCGGATGGCGCCACCGTAAGCCTGAATGGCTGGTCGGTCCAGTACGCGTCTGCCGCGGGGACAACGTGGCAAGTGACGGCATTGAGCGGCTCGCTTGCGCCGGGACAATACTTCCTGATCCAGGAATCGCAGGGAGCAGGCGGCACAACGAACCTGCCCGCGCCGAACGCCACCGGCAATATCGCCATGAGCGCAACGGCAGGCAAGGTGGCGCTGGTCAGCAGCACGGTCGCTTTGACCGGTGGCTGCCCGGTGGGTGGAGCGATTGTTGATTTCGTAGGCTACGGCACCGGATCGGGTGGAGCAACGTGTTTTGAAGGAACAACGGCCGCTCCAACTCTCACCAACACCACGGCCGACTTGCGCCGCAATAACGGGCTGCAAGACACAGATAGCAACAGCGCAGACTTCGTTACCGGCGCTCCCAATCCGCGCAATCAGCCGGCTGGAACCACGAAACCGAGCGGCGTGGGTGCAGCGAGTCCGGCATCTGTGATCCAGGGCGGCACCACCTTGCTGACGGTGCTGGTGACTCCCGGCGCCAACCCCACAAGCACCGGCATTGTCGTCTCCGGCAACCTGAGCAGCATAGGCGGTTCGGCCACGGAGCCGTTCTTCGACGACGGGACCAACGGCGACGTGACTGCCGGCAACAATACGTTTTCGTTCTCCACGATTGTCACGGTGACGACCACTCCAGGAACGAAATCACTGCCTATCTCCATTTCTGACGCGCAGGGCCGCAGGGGCTCTGCCACGATCACGCTCACGGTGACTGCGGCGCCGCTGAATCTCTCCATTCATGACATTCAGGGCCCGGGCGATACCTCACCCTTTGTAAGCCGTCTGGTTTCCACCACCGGCATCGTGACCGGCGTAAAGTCAAACGGCTTCTTCATTCAGAACCCTGACAGCGCGGCCGACGCCGATCCCAACACTTCGGAAGGAGTCTTTGTATTTACATCCAGCCATCCAACCGCGGTGGCGACGGTCGGGAATCTGGTCCAGGTCACCGGTACGGTCAGCGAATTTATTCCTAGCGCCGATCCCAACAGCCCGCCGTCAACAGAAATTTCCGGGACGCCCGTGATCTCGCTCATCAGCAGCGGAAATCCTCTGCCTACGCCGGTCACGCTCACCGCAGCGGACACCAACCCTGCCGGCCCCATCGACCAACTGGAGAAATATGAAGGCATGCGCGTGCATGTGGACTTGCTGAACGTCACCGCCCCGACAGACGGCAACGTCTCAGAAGCTAACGCCACCGCCACTTCCAACGGAATTTTCTACGGCGTTCTTGCGGGAATTGCGCGGCCCTTCCGCGAGCCCGGCGTGCAACTGCCGGATCCGCTGCCGCCCGGCTCTCCAGCTAATGTTCCGCGCTTTGATGCCAATCCCGAACTGATTCGTGTGGATAGCGACGCGCTCACCGGATCATCCGCTATCGATGTCACCAGCGGCGCCACTGTTTCGAGCCTGACCGGTCCATTGGACTTCGCCTCGCGCTCGTACACCATCCTCGTCGATCCCGATTCAGGCGCCATTGCCGCCGGCAACGTCAGCGCAACGCCTGTTCCGGTGGCGGCAGCAAACGAGCTGACCATCGCCAACTTCAACATGGAGCGCTTCTTTGACACCGTGAACGATCCCGGCACCAGTGACGTTGCGCTTACCGCCACCGCATTCGCCAACCGGCTGAACAAGGCGTCTCTGGCGATCCGCACCGTGCTCAATACGCCCGATATCATCGGCATCGAGGAGATGGAGAACCTCGCGGCTCTGCAGGCAGTGGCGGACAAGGTAAACGCCGACGCAGTCGCCGCCGGCCAGCCCAACCCCAACTACCATGCATTTCTCGTCGAGGGCAATGACGTGGGCGGCATCGATGCTGCTCTGCTGGTTAAAGACACTATCAACGTGATCTCCGTGCAGCAGGTTGGCAAGGACACGACCTTCATCCAGCCTGACGGCGCAACCGCGCTGCTGAATGATCGCCCGCCGCTGGTGCTCACAGCCACAGCATCGCAACCCGGGTCCGATACCTCGCTTCCGTTTACTATGGTGGTGAACCATCTGCGCTCACTGCTGGGTGTGGACGATCCGGCAGATGGTCCGCGTGTGCGCGCCAAGCGCCAGGCGCAGGCTGAATTCCTGGCCAATCTGCTGCAGTCGCACCAGGCTGCCGGGGAGAACGTTATTTCCGTCTGCGATTGCAATGCGTTCGAATTCAGTGATGGCTATGTCGACGTCATTGGAACC
>JBGPZS010000311.1:0-5119 GCA_041493865.1 Terriglobia bacterium | reverse complement strand
TGAAAGCGCTGGGTGATGGCCGGCCGAAGCTGGTGCGCATCAGCCCTTCCGCCAGCAATCCGGAAGAGGGAATTGTGGACTACACCATGACGTGCCATAGTGGTGGCGCTTTGGATATATACCTGGAACCAGTACTGCCCAAACCGCGAATCATGATTCTTGGCCGCTCACCGGTGGCGCGGACCCTGGCGAAGCTCGGCAACACGATTGGATATGGCGTTGTGGTTGCCTCTGACGCGACAGTAGAAGGCTTTGCCGATGCTGAGATCACTGATGTTGAGATCATGGAGACACAAGGTTTCAGCCTGGAGCGCGTGACGATCACTCCGCAGACGTTCATTGTGGTCGCGACGCAGGGTGAAGGCGATGAGGAAGCGTTGGAACAAGTGTTGCGGACCAACGCAGGCTATGTGGCGTTTGTCGCCAGCAAAACCAAAGCAACCAAGGTTTTCGAATACCTGAAAGCGCGCGGCATCAGGCCAGAGAAACTCAGCCAGGTCCGGGCGCCTGCCGGCTTGGACATCGGGGCCAGGTCGCCAGAGGAGATCGCGGTCAGTATTCTGGCGGAGATCATCCAACTGCGCGCAAGCACTGCGAAAGCGGCGGCCGAACCCAAGAGCGGATCCGTTCTCCCGGTGATCAATGCCGAGGCAAAGGACCCCATCTGCGGAATGGCCGTGAACAAAACCAATGCAAAGTACAAAGCAGAATTCCAGGGGAAAATGTTCTATTTTTGCTGCGCCGGCTGCAAACAGACCTTTGAGCAAGAGCCGCAACGCTACCTTGCGCTTGCCAATGTGCAGACTTAAAGCTCAGACCGTTGGGTGTCGATCCCAATGTCGCCCGTATGAGTCGAATAAGGTGTATTTCCCATTTTAGGAATATAAATACATGTATTATCGCGTATAACTTACAAAAGTAATCAATATTTGAGGCTTGTTGGGGTTTTTTAGTATACGCGGCCGGGTGACCTGCGGTACCGTATGCCGTAACGAGGTACTTAAATCGATGACGGATGCAGATGGTTCTTCCGGGCCTCTCTCCGAAAGCGTACGCAGGCTCTCTTCAGAACTAGCTTTACTCGACCTTGAACTTAGATCCAGCAGAGCGCCGGAGAAGCTCCTGTTGCAGGAGTTCCGCCACGTGCTGGACAATGCTCGCCTGACCGCATGGATAGTCGCCGAGCTATCGAACGCGCGCGAACGGCAACAGGATCCCGCGAAAGTCTTATCATTCGTGGTGGCAGAACGGCTGCGTCGCTCCAACCAAATGCTCAAAGACCTGTGTGCTGACATAAACCGTGAGGAAGTCTCATGGCAGACCACCGGCATCCAAGGATTGTTCGAAACCGTGAAGCTCCTGGAAGTACAGCTGATCAAACTCATCGATGAGCACCGAGTAAGGTACAAAAGCGTGAGCGAAGTCAGCAGATAGCACGGCAGGGAGAGCCGCTTCCGATTTGCCCTGATCCAACGTGCGGCAATGGTTTGCGCCCGGGAAATAGCGGTGGAAGCATTTTATAATCAATGGCTTATATAACATTCAACTCCAGGCAGGCGGCCCGTTTGAAAATAACTAAAGAATTAGTTACTATTTTTATATTCCTGCGTCTAATCTGAATAGATAAAAGGAAAATCTCCCACGGGAAGCGAAGGAGCCAAGGGCCTTGCCGCCGAAAAAGTCGCCAACTTTAACAGAAGCTGAGCTGCGCCTGATGGAAGTGCTGTGGCAGAAAGGGCCGGCTACAGTCCACCAGGTTTTGGAAGCATTGCCGGCGACGTATCCTCTGGCGTACAACTCAGTGCTCACTACGATCCGCATTCTGGAAAAGAAGGGGTACGTGCAGCACATTAAGGAGGGGCGCGCGCACGTTTATACCCCTCTTATGGGCAAGCAGGAAGCCACGCGCTTTGAAATCAAAAACCTGGTCGGACGCTTTTTCAAAAATTCCCATGAACTGCTGGTGCTGAATATCCTTGAGGACAAGAGCATCAGCGCGGACGAACTCAAGCGGCTGAGCGAACTGCTGCAGGAGTCGAGGGAGAAGCCATGAACTTCGCCAATCTTCATGGGATCGCTACTGCAGCGTCAGAGCGACTGCTATACGGCGCTGTTGCCGGTACGCTGCTTGCCGTTGCTGTCTGGTTTCTGTTGCGGCTGTTCCCCCGGAGAGATTCCCGGACCAACTTTGCCGTGTGGTTTGCAACGTTGCTGGCCACCGCGGTCCTGCCCGTGTTGAGCTTACACTCGGGTGATAGCGGAACTATGACTGGCGCATCGCCTGCAGTGGTTACGGTTTCAACTTCATGGGCCTGGTGCATCTTTCTTGTCTGGGCGCTCATTGCTTTGGCTGGTCTGGCCCGAGTGGCCCTGGCGACGATCCAGATACGCAGATTGCGTGCGGAAGCAACTTCCGTAGATATGCAGTCGCTGCATGCGGACTTGCGGGTTTTGATGGAAGAGTTGCAGCGGTCTCGACCCGTGTCGCTGCTGGTCTCACGACGGCTGGAAGTGCCGACAGCGGTTGGCTTCCGCAAGCCTGCCATCATTTTGCCGGCGTGGCTGCTCGAATCCACGCCTGCTGAGGAATTGAAATATATTTTGCTGCATGAACTGGCGCATCTGTGGCGCCGCGACGACTGGACCAACCTTGCGCAAAAAGTTTTGCAGGCACTGTTGTTCTTCCTGCCCAGCGTCTGGTGGATTGAGCGCCGACTCTCGCTGGACCGCGAGATGGCCTGTGATGACGCCGTGATTGCTCATTCCGGCACGCCGCGCGGATATGCCGAATGCCTTGCGCACGTGGCGGAAAGAAGCTTTCTCCGCCGGCAGCTTGCGCTGGCCCAGGCCGCCGTGGGCCGCATGCGGCAATTAACAGAGCGGGTGGCGATGATTCTGGACCCCAATCGTCCGCGGGCAACGCATTTGTGGAAGCCTGCTATCCCTGTCGTCATCGTTCTGGCCGGACTGTGCGCATTGCCAGCCTCGTTTGCGCCGTCGCTGGTCAGCTTTGCAGATAACGCGCCGACCGTAGCGGAGCTAACGTCGCAAGCTCATGGCAGATCCGGCGTACAAGTGGCGCCGTCGCAGCCAAGGCAAGAAGCCGCCAGCGGCAACGAAGTGCGTGCGATCCAAGCCGTTTTCCGGACAGACGGCGATCTACAGCCGGTGAAGGCGAAAAGCACGTACTCGTCCCGCCGCAAAGCGGATCAACCGCATACGGCGCTGGCCCGCAAGGGCAGCCAACCTGCCATGCTGACCGCCAGCGATCGACCTCTGAAGCCGGAAGAGTACATCACTATTCGCCAGGAACTGTTCCTGGTGGTAACGCAGCAGACAGCGTCTGGAGAGCAGCAAAGCTGGCAGATGCACGTGGTGGAAGTCAGCGTGCAGCCTGAGTCCAAGCCCGTGCCGAAACCGCGCAAAATCTAGACAATTCTTTAATCGCGCCAGTGCTGGATGCAGGTCTCTGGCCCGCAAAAACTAAATAACTAGTTGCAACCATTCATTGCGCAATCAAAATTACATGGAGAAAAAATACGAAATGAGAAACCGAATACAGCAAATCAAGCCTTTCCTGAAGCGCAGGATGTCAGCAGCAGTGCTGATGCTTGCCCTGACGGCCTCCTTCGCGAGCTACGAATTCCTGAAACCCGCGCCGGCGAGCGCTGCCAGTGTCGCGCCCGCAGCCCCGGCCCTGGACGATACCAGCGTGAGCGCCATTACCGCGCTTGATCGAGCGATGGAAAATTTGGCAGCCCATGTGACGCCAGCGGTGGTAAACGTGACTGTAACTTCGCGCGCCAAGCAACAGCAGATCTCCGGCCGCGACCAGGACGAAATGCAGCGCTTCTTCAGCCCGTTCGGCTTCGGTCCGCAAGGCCCCCAGCAGCGCCAGGGCCCGCGCGTGGAGCATGGACTCGGCAGCGGCATAATAATCTCGCCTGACGGTTACATCGTCACGAACAACCATGTAATAGACTCGGCGAGCGATATACGCGTAACCATGAACGACCGTCGCGTGTTCCCGGCCAAGCTGATTGGCGCTGATCCGCTGACTGATCTGGCCGTTATCAAGATCAATGGCAGCGGTTTCCCCAGCCTTCCCTGGGGCGACTCAACCACGCTTAAGCCCGGACAGACCGTGCTGGCTTTCGGCAACCCGTTCAACTTCCGTTTCACCGTGACACGCGGCATCGTGAGCGCGCTGAACCGTCCTAACCCTTACAGTGACGATGCCCGCAAGCCCGGCGAATTCATCCAGACCGACGCGGCCATCAATCCCGGCAACTCCGGCGGCCCGCTGGTGAACGCGCATGGCGAAGTCATCGGCATCAACACCTTCCTGATCTCTCCCTCGGGCAGCTTCGCAGGCATGGGATTCGCCATTCCCACGCAGATTGCCCGCCCCGTGGTGGACACGCTGCTCAAGGACGGAAAGATTGAGCACGCGCGCATGGGCGTCGGCATCAATGACGTGACTCCGGAAAACGCGGCCTTCTTCCACCTGAACAACGCCAGCGGCGCGCTGATCAGCCAGGTTGAAGCCGACTCACCCGCCGCCAAAGCTGGAATCAAAGTGGGTGACGTGATCACCGAACTCAACGGCAAGAAGATGGAGAACTCCGGCCAGCTTCAGGCCGCCATCAGCGCGCAACGTCCCGGCGACAAGGTGACCCTCAGCGTGGTCCGCGAGGGTAAGAGCCTCACGCTTCCCGTGACGCTGGAATCCATCAACAAGAAGTCCGAAGAAGCCAGCGCCAAAGGAGGCGAGACACACGGCAAAGCGCGCTGGGGCGTGGCATTGCAAAACCTCACTCCTGACTTGCGCGACGAACTTCAGTTGCCCTCTGACGTGAAGGGCGTTGTCGTCACCAACGTTGTCCCGGGCAGCCCCGCGGACAACGCTGGTATCGGGCGCGGTGACGTGATCCTGGAAGTCAATCGCCACCAGGTGCAGAGCGCGGACGATGTGAAGCGCGAGCTGGGCAACGTCCCCGCGGACAAAGACGCCATGGTGCTGCTCTGGTCGAACGGCGGCAGCTCGTTCCGTGTAATGCACGCGGCCGAGCCCGGCTCCGATCAAAGCGGCGAATAACCTGTAGTTCCTAATGTGTTG
>JBGPZS010000301.1:0-5291 GCA_041493865.1 Terriglobia bacterium | reverse complement strand
TGCACCTCTCAGCCGGGGAGAAGCGGCAATTGAAGGAATTTTTGAGGGCCCTGACCGGCGAGCCGGTCCCCACGCAGCTTCTGAAGGACTTGCACAACAAATGACGTGCACAAACGAATGTACGAAGCGATCAGCCGCCGAGCTAAGGCGAGGTTTGACACGAGAAATGCGCGAACTTTACAATGAAACCTGCTGCCGACGCGTGGTCGCGCAGCTTCTTTTTTGCCCGGTCCACTCACCTTTTGGCGGTGTAGCTCAGGTGGTTAGAGCGACGGTCTCATAATCCGTAGGTCGTAGGTTCGAGTCCTACCGCCGCCACCAACGTTTTTGTCTTCCAATTCTGGTTTGCGTGCGGTAACTGCGCAGCTCACTGGTGCGGCAGCGCCAGCATCATCGATTTCCTTTTTTCCACCTGCGTCTGCGCGGCGGAGTTCAGCCGCGTGGATGCCCGGGTGCTAAGCAATCCATTAAGCTGCAGGGCCTTAATGGCGGTATCGGGAACGCAATTGGCGGTTTGTACCAGCACCAGATGAATGTCGTTAAACGTAACTTTCACGCTGGTCCGGGTCCCGGCTTCATCGCCGCTGGTATCGCCGACGTAGACAAATCTTCGCACCAGTTCGCCCGTCCCAAAATCGAAGGAGTCTTCGGTCTGATTGCTGTCAACATAGTGGTGAGAGCTGGAAGTCTTGCCCACTACCTGTTCGATTTTCCAGCCTGGCTCCGGCGCATAGAGTTGGTAGATTTGCCAGCCTTCGGCCTCGGTCCAGTCCGAACGGGTTTCTCTGGCGTGCATATGCACTTTCGCGGTCAACGTCTGCGGAGCCACGATGAGGGTCACGTCAGCGTTGACGTCCGGTCCATTCCCATTAAAATCGGCGTCACCCTGGCCGATTTTTGGCGGCATGAACGGCCCGATGTCTCCTGGGCTCACCGTCTGTACCTTTGAGGTGCAGACCGGCGTCGTCGGCTGGATTACGGCCACGCTCGAAATCTGCTTGCCGCTCCATTCCAGTACGAGCCTTGCGCTGGCGTTGTCCAATTGCACGCCGTTGGCCCCGAACTTCAGCGTCATGGCGTACGTAGTGGGCTTGTCCAGCTTATCGGTAACGTTGCTGCGCTGTCCGCTGGCGCCTTCCAGAAAAACTCCCAGTCCGCTTGCCTGGGTAAAGTTGTAGCCATAGAATTCAACCTGTTTCAGCCGGTCAGGGATCAGCTCTCTGTCCACGGCGATCGGCACTACCTGGCAGAATGCCGGATCTACCACAGGCTCGGGCTGGCCCAGGAACTTGGCTTTCAAACGTACTAGTTCTTCCCGGATCCGCTCGCGGACAAAATCTGCATCACAGCGCAGTTCCACGCCTCCCTGGGCCTCCGTGCGTGAAATCAAGTCAGAAATTTCGCTCCGCAGAGTAGACTGCGCGTCTTTGGTGAGCTTGCTGACGGTGTCCTTCAATACCTGTTGCCAGTTGGCGGACTGTGACTGCAACGCGGTAATAGCGTCGTTCAGAGTGTTCACCGTTTCCGTCCGAGTGTCCGTGCCAAAGTTGCCAACCTTGTTGATGCTTCCGCAACCGGTCAAAGAACAGAACAGGAAAATTGCGAGCACTGAAGATTTCCGCAGGTGTGATCTGGCTTTCATCTTTTCCTCTCACATCATCGTTTTTTTCGAAACTGGGCGGTTTGGAGCGTAGCGACAGAAGCATAAGCTACAATCAATGTTTTCTCCAGTCCGCAGCGCAGCTGCCCTAAGGGATAGTGTTACTGGCTTATGCTTCGTTACAGTACCGCCGGAGAATCGCACGGAGAGAGCCTGGTGGCTTTCCTCTCGGGAATACCTGCCGGCCTCCAGGTGGATCAGGCGTTCATTGACCGCGAGCTTTGGCGGCGTCAGCAGGGTTTTGGCCGCGGCGGGCGCATGAAGATTGAGACTGACCGGGCACATATCGTCTCCGGCGTGCGTCACGGGAAGACGATTGGATCGCCGATTGCCATTTTGCTGGAGAATAAAGATTGGAAGAACTGGCAGGAGTCGCTGCCGGTGGAAGCTGGCGATCCGGAGAAACACAAGCGCGTGGCTTCCCCGCGGCCCGGCCATGCCGATCTTGCCGGGGCCCTGAAGTATAACTTTCCTGAAGCGCGATACATACTGGAACGGGCTTCCGCGCGTGAATCGGCGGCGCGGGTGTCGATCGGGGCGATTGCCAAATTGTTCCTGCGTGAGCTGGGTATGGAAGTGCTCAGCCACGTGATCGCCGTGGGCAAGGCCGCGCTCTCCAGCGCGGAAGTTTCCTGGGAGAAGTTGCAGCAGCTTCATGCGCGTGAAGAAGTCCTGCTGAACTGTGCCAGCGCGGAAGCCGAGCAGCGCATGAAAGCTGAAGTGGACCAGGCGCTGCGCACCGGCGATTCGGTTGGCGGCGTTTTTGAAGTGGTGGCCCACGGCGTTCCGCCCGGCCTGGGGACGTACGCGCAGTGGGACGAGCGTCTGGACGGCATGCTTGCCATGGCCGTGATGTCACTGCAGGCGGTCAAGGCCGTGGAGATCGGCAGTGGTGTGGAGTCGGCGCTTTCGTTCGGGTCCGCCGTGCACGATGAGATCGGCTACAACAAGAGCGGCGAGCGTCGTTTCAGCGGGTTTACTCGCGCATCCAACCACGCAGGCGGGATCGAAGGCGGCATCTCCAACGGCCAGGATATCCTGGTGCGTGGTTATTTAAAGCCGATTTCAACTCTTCGGCGTCCGCTTGGCTCAGTCGATTTCGCCACGCGTGAACCGGTCAAGGCCGCCTATGAGCGTTCTGACGTCTGCGTGGTGCCGGCCGCAGGCGTTGCCGCCGAGGCCATGGTGGCGCTCACGCTCGCCCGCTGTGCGCTGGAAAAGTTTGGCGGCGATTCCATGGCCGAAACGCGGCGAAATTTTGCAGGCTATCAACAACAATTGCGGGAGTTCTAGCGGAAAAGAATGATCTATCCAATCGTGCTGTACGGTGATCCGGTCCTGGAGAGGCCCGCCGAACCGGTCACCGAATTTAATGCAGAGCTGAAAAAGCTGGTCGACGATATGTTTGAGTCTATGTACGCGGCCCATGGCGTCGGGCTGGCGGCGCCGCAGATCGGCATTTCCAAACGCATCGCCGTGATCGACACTACTTTCAAGGAAGACCCGAAAGCCAAACTGGTGCTGGTGAACCCGGAAATCATCGGGCGGGAAGGCAAGCAGACCGGTAAGGAAGGCTGCCTGAGCCTGCCGGACTTTCACGAGAACCTGACTCGCGCGAATGTTGTGACCGTCCGCGCGCAGGATGCGGATGGGAACTGGTTTGAAAAGACCGGCGACGATCTGCTGGCACGCGCGTTTTTGCATGAGATCGACCACCTGAACGGCCGGCTCTTCATCAGCCACGTCAGCGCCCTGAAGCGCGACCTGATCAAGCGCAAGATCAAGAAGCTGGTGCGCGCCGGCGAGTGGGCATGAAGCTGGTTTTTTGCGGCACGCCGCAGTTTGCCGTGCCCGCACTGGAGCGCCTGGCCGCGGCCGGTTTCGAACTGCAACTGGTGGTGACCCAACCGGACCGTCCGCAGGGTCGCGGCATGGAGTTGACCGCGCCTCCGGTCAAACAATCGGCGCAGAAGTTCGGACTGCCGGTCATCCAGCCGGAAAAGATCAGGAAGAACGAAGATTTTCAAGCTCGGCTGACGGCCCTGCAGCCGCAGGCAATCATCGTTGTCGGCTACGGCCGCATTATTCCTCCCTGGATGCTGCAGCTTCCGCTGTATGGCAACATCAACGTGCATGCGTCACTGTTGCCGAAGTATCGCGGCGCTGCGCCGGTACAGTGGGCCATCGCTCAGGGCGAGACCGTCACCGGCGTGACCACCATGCTGCTGAATGAAGGGCTCGATACCGGCGACATCCTCATGCAAAAAGAGATGGCAATCCGTCCTGAAGATTCGTCCGTTACGCTCTGGCCGCGGCTGGCCGAACTGGGCGCCGATTTGCTGGTGGAAACCCTGCGCGGCCTCGAACAAAAAACCATCACTCCCGTGCCGCAGGACCACGCGCAAGCCACGCTCGCGCCGGTCCTCAGGAAAGAAGATGGTCAGATTGACTTCGACCGCAGTGCGGAAGAAATTTACAACCGCTTTCGTGGCTTTCAACCATGGCCTGGAGCATTTACCCGGTTTCGAGGAAAGGGTTTTAAATTCGCAAACGTCAGGCCGGCGGGAACCGTGGGCAAGATTAGTCCAGGCGAAGTGCATATCGTGGACGGCAATCTCTTTGTGCTTTGCGGCACCGGCACGATCCTGCAACTGCTGCAGGTCCAGCCTGAAGGGAAAAAGATCATGACGGCGCGCGAGTTCATCAACGGATATCACCCGGCCGCGGGCGAGCGGCTGGTTTAACGAAGGAAGGCCTGACGTGGCTGTCTCTCCCGCGCGACTCGTCGCATTCAACATCCTGCTGCGTGTGGAACGCGAAGCGGCTTACGCAGACGAACTTCTGCATTCCAGGCTTCTTGAAGAGCTGTCCCCGGTTGATCGCAACCTTGTCACGGAGATTGTCATGGGCGTGCTGCGCTGGCGCTCCGTGCTCGATGACTCCATCGCATATCTCAGTTTTACTCCCTTCAGGAAGCTTGATCTTGAAGTCCTGACCGCCCTGAGAATAGGTGTTTATCAGAAGCAATTTCTGAGCAAGATCCCGGCGCATGCTTCCGTGAATGAAACCGTGGAACTGGTCAAGCAGGCGAAGAAGACATCCGCTGCCGGACTGGTCAATGCCGTGATGCGCAAGGTGAAGTCCGCTACCTTTGACCCACACTTGTCCAAACTAACCGGCGTGGAGTATCTCTCGTCCGCGCTGGCGCACCCAAAGTGGCTGGTGGAACGATGGGTAAAACAGCTTGGCGAGGCCAACGCAAAGCTCATCTGCGAATACGATCAGAGCGTGCCCGCCACCGTGCTGCGGCTGAGCAGCTCGGAAGACGAAACCATTCTGTCTCAACAAGGCATCCAGCTTGCTTCGGGTGCCCTGATGAAGAGCGCCCGCGTGGTGGGCAGCGGGGATATCACGGCAACTGAGCTCTTCCGCAGCGGCAAAGTGGCAATCCAGGACGAAGGCTCTCAGTTGGTAGCCGCGCTGGTCGGCAGCGGCAAGCGCATTCTTGATTGCTGTGCCGCTCCCGGTGGCAAGACCGCGGCGCTGGCCACGCGGCTGCCCGCGGCAGAAATCATTGCCACGGAGCTGCATCCGCATCGGGCAAGATTGTTGCGCAAGCTGGCCCCGCAGC
>JBGPZS010000357.1:0-4699 GCA_041493865.1 Terriglobia bacterium | reverse complement strand
GGCTCTTTGCCGCTACGTACGGGACCGCGCTCAGCATGTATCTGCACCCGCACACCCAGGTGGTGATTATCGGCAGCGGCGAGAGAGCGGCGCAATTGGAAGCTACGGCGCTCAAGCGCTTCGGGTTGAACCAATCCGTTTTGCATCTGTCCGACGGAAAGATCGCGCCGCAAACGCTTCCGCCGGCGCTGGCAGAAACCATTCCCAACCTGCCGGCGGTGAAGAAAGGGCACACCGTCGCAATCGTCTGCAGCGGCTTTACCTGCAAGCCACCGATCGCCGAACCAGCGGAACTGGAGAAGGCGCTGGCTTCTTCCTGAGACCTGCGCTCCGCCTCGGCAGTTAACCGATCACTGGTAGCCTTCCAGCACGGTGGCGGCGCGGTTCAGCGCGTCCGTCAGCACCTGTAGCTGCTCCGCGACGAGTGGCGCGTTCTTAGCGTCAAGGGCTTCATTCACGCCGGGAATCACTACGGCTGCGTAACCGGTGTATTGTCCCGGCGCATAAATCACGTGCCGGAACCATGGACGGTTGGGCAAGCCTTGCGGAGAGAGCAGCGCGCGCTCCGCGGCAATCAATGCCTGATTGAGTTTGACCGAGTCTTGCGGCGGATTCTTCTGGACCGCCAGGACCTTTGCTCCCGCGTTCATGAACCGCCTGGCTGCATCGGAGGCCTTGCCAAAATCAGGCGCATTCGCGCCGAGCATGCGCGTGGCTTTGTCACGGGAGTTATCGATATACGCGCCAATTTCTTTGCCGTAAAGCTCGTAGTCATACGGCAAGACGTCGGCCGCGGCCATGTGCAGCGCTTCCACGCCGAACACACGCGCCATTTCCTGTTCGTAAACGAACGTGGGATCGGCGAATTTCTTGAACCAGTTGAAATTGTCAAACGCGGAATGATATACGCCGTAAGGGCCGCTCGACGTCATGTCAGTGGAAGGAATGCCCAGGTGCTGGATGAAGACGCTGTAATCAGAGCCGCTGCCCAGGTCGCCCACGGGAACGTCATTCTCCACGCGCGCGTTCGGCCCGCGATTCTGGCCTGAGTCAGGCCGGCGATCGCCCTGCTTCATTCTGTCTTCTTTCCACACGTTATACAGCATGCCGCCCTTGGGGCTGGGCACAACCTTGGTCACGTCGCGCACAAAGCCCTTCAAACTCGGGACCGCCGAAGCGCCGAAGCTCGAGCCTGAAACGGCCACATCCAAGTTGAAATACGCGACCGCGTTGGCCAGCTCTTTTTCGTGTTCTTCTCCCCATTCCGTGCTGCCGATCAGCCCTTCTTCCTCCGCATCCCATGATGCGAAGACGATTGTGCGGTCGGGCTTCCAGCCGCGTTTCAGCAGTTCAGCGAAACCGTGTACGGTTTCCAGCATGGCCGCCGTTCCGCTGTTGGGATCGACCGCGCCATATACCCAGGCATCGCGATGGTTCCCCAGCACCACCCACTGGTCAGGATACTTAGCGCCCGGAATTTTTCCGATCACGTTCCAGATGGTCCAGTAACGATAATCCTGCTTCAGGTGCATCTTCACCTTCACCGGGCCGGGGCCTACGTGATAGGTAAACGGCAAAGCGCCCTGCCAGTCGCGCGGCGACTCAGGTCCGGCCAGATTTTCCAGGATCGGACGCGCGTCGCCATACGATAGCGGCGTGGTGGGAATTTTTGGCATGTCGACCGCTTTTTCCGGCGCCACTCGTTGCGACTCCGGCAGCGTGGGCACGGAAGCAAACCCGGGGGTGGTGGGATCGCCGGGGTATTTGAACATGTACTGCACCGAGCCGCGCTGCACACCGCTCTCCGGACGCCACGGGCCTTTGGGATAAGCGTCGCCGCGGAAATAACCGTCGTCGATCGGGTCAGAATAGATGATCACGCCGGCCGCGCCGTGCTCTTCCGCCACAAAGCTCTTGACGCCGCGAAAATTGTCGCCATAGCGGACAATCACGATCTTCCCCTTCACATCGACCTTCAGGTCCTCTAGCTTCTTGAAATCCTCTGGGCGGCCGTAATTGGCATAGACGACCTCAGCCTCCGCGTCGCCGGAAGGAGACGAACCGTTGAAGGGCATCACCACGCGCGCGTTGTCCGCCAGGGGATCACCGTCAACGTGTTCCGGGGTTGGGCCCTTCATCTTCACGTTGGCCGGGGCAGTCACGGCCACGCTGATTTCGGACGGCCGGTTCATCCATACTGAGTACTTCACAACTTCCGTCTGCAGTCCGGCGACGGTGAAATATTTGGCTACATGATCGGCCGTGGCCTTGTCTTCCGGCGAGCCCGCCACGTGCGGCAGCGCGGTCAAAATCTTCAAGTGCTGCTCCGCGCGCGCTGGACTGGGAACAGCCAGAAACTCCTGGTCCACCTGGTACTGCTTGCTGAAATCGCGGAAGCCAAAGATTTGTGTAGGAACGCCTTGCGCAGGACTGGCCTGCGAAGAAGCACCCTGCACGGGCTGGCCCGTGCCCGCTGGATTCTGCAGAGCAAAGCTGGAAATCACAACGACAAATAGGACAATGACGAATTGGACGCGTTTCAAATTTCTACTCCTGGGTTGCTTGACTAACGGTTGCTTGACGAACGGTTGCCTGACGAACGGCTGCCTGACTTCCGCGCTTTTCGACTGCCGATGCGGCCTGCAAGGCAAGCAAAAGAGCTTACACTATAGAGTGGCATTTATTCGAATCCGCCACATACAGGGTCATCGAAATTGAGTACGGATGCGGAGATGAATGGCGGGCGCGCGGCGCCGCCCCCGGTCGCGGACCCGATCGTCCAACCAACGATCGGTGAACCAACGATCGGTGAATCAAAGATCGGCGAGACAACTTTGCCGCGCGCGGACGCCGTGGATGGCCTGACCCACGGCGCGGTTACCGATGCGGCCGAGACCACGGTCATTGAAATTCCTCGCCTCGCTCGCGCCCTGCGCCATCGCGACTTCAGGCTCTTCTGGACGGGTAACTTTCTCTCCAACATCGGCACATGGATGCAGAACATCGCCCAGGGATGGCTGGTGCTGCAGATCACCAACTCCGCTTTCTGGCTGGGCGTGGTGGGATTTGCCGCGTCCATCCCGATCCTCCTGTTCGCTCTCATCGGCGGCGTGATTGCCGACCACGTGAACAAACGCAAGCTGCTCATGGTGACGCAATCGGCCATGATGGTTTTTGCCTTCATCATGGCGGCGCTGGCCTTTTTCAAAATCATTACCGTGCATGAAATCGTGCTGCTGGCGCTGGGCACGGGCATTGCCATGTCACTGAACACGCCCACCTACCAGGCGCTGGTGCCGCAGCTGGTCCCGCGTGAAGACCTGACCAACGCGATTGCGCTCAACTCCGCGCAGTTCAACATGTCCCGCGTGCTGGGCCCGACGTTGGGCGGGTTTGCCATGGCCCTTGTCGGTGTGGCGTGAAATTTCTTTCTCAACGGTCTGAGCTTTCTGGCCGTGCTGGTGGCTTTGACGCAGATCCGCCATGTGGAACCTGCTGTTCGCCAGGAAGGCGACCTGGGGGAGAAGCTCAAGCAGGGATTCGCTTATGTCTTCAAGCACGCGGAGATGACATCTCTGGTGCTGCTGGTGGCGATCGGCAGCCTGCTCGCCATCCCTTACCTGACCTTTGTTCCTTATTTTGCCCGCGACGTGCTGGGCACGGGCGAGCCAGGCCTGGGCATTCTGATGGCCTGCTCCGGCGCGGGCGCGTTTCTCGGCGCTATTACCATCGCGTACGTCACACACATACGGCGGCGCGGGCTGTTTGTGGTCCGCGCTGCGGCTGGGTTCTATGCCGCCATCATCGCATTTACCTTCTCGCGCAACTTCTATCTCTCCGGACTGCTGCTCACCGTGGCCGGCTATTGCATGATCATCTCCATAGCCACCATCAACTCGCTGCTCCAGCACCTGGCGGAAGACCATATGCGCGGCCGCGTGATGAGCATCTATTCCACGGCGTTCCTCGGCCTGCCGCCCATCGGCTGCCTGATTGCGGGCTCAATGGCACACCTCGTCGGCGCTCCGCATGCCATCGCGGGAATGTCTGCCCTGGCGCTAGTGGGAAGCCTGGGAGTTTATTTAGGGAGACGAGGATTGAGGGAGCTGGATTGAAGTACATCCCGAAACGAAGTGAGGAATCTTTACGCCGGGTATCCCGACTCTGAGCGAAGCGAACGTGAGAACTCCACAATAAACTAAAGCTTAGGAGGGTTCATCATGCCACGTATTCATGCCGGATCATCGAATCTCATTTGCGGGATTTTGCTTGTTTTTGTACTGCTGGCATTCGTCCAACTGCCAGCCCAGGGAAAGGAACAATCCATGGAACAGCGCATCTATTACCGCACGATCAAAGTGGACGGTTTATCCATTTTCTATAGAGAGGCTGGGCCTAAAAACGCGCCCGTCATTTTATTGCTTCACGGACTTCCTTCTTCATCACGCATGTTCCAGCCGCTGCTCACCCGCCTTTCTGATCGCTATCATCTGATCGCCCCCGACTATCCGGGCTTTGGACACAGTGATTGGCCTGATCCAAAACAATTTGCCTATACATTCGACCATCTGGCCACAATCGTCGATCACTTCACACAGGCGATGGGGCTCACAAAATACACGCTCTACATGCAGGATTACGGCGGCCCGGTGGGTTTCCGCATGGCGTTGGCCCACCCGGAACGGATTGAAGCTCTCAT
>JBGPZS010000176.1:0-7680 GCA_041493865.1 Terriglobia bacterium | reverse complement strand
CTTTGAAATGCACGAGGCATTACTGAGAATGGCCCGCGTGAACATTGGATTCGCTCGTATCGTAACCTACCGCCGATTATTTGTGTTGTTCGCGCTGGCAAGCTTACTTTGGGCAGCGCCTTCTCAGCTGCGATCGCTGACCGCGGTTGAACACCGCTCGGCCGTCGACGCATCGGTCCAGACCGATCCTGACAAGGCGGCCTCAGAAATAAACCACCACATCGCTGGGGTGATACTCATTGTTATAGGAATCATGGTGATCTGCGGTCATAGATATAAGGAACTGGCTTTTGTCCGGAAACTGTGGCCGCTTCTATTTATCATGGCAGGCGTCTTTCTGGCAGCCTGGAGTGATCGGGAGATCTGGCCAAGAGGCGACTTGAACTGGGCCTGGCTTCTACATGATACTGAGGCCCGTCAACATAAGATCTATGCCGCTTTGCTAATCGCAATTGGGGTAATCGAGTACCTGCGGTCACGCGCGAAGTTGAGCCGGCGATGGGCGCCTTGGGCCTTTCCTGTTCTGGCCATCTTTGGAGGCGTATTTCTTTTCTTCCATGATCATGGCGGTTCTGAAGGTCCCCTTGGCAATGACGCCCGTCACGCCGACTCAGTCCAAATGAACTCGCCGGAAGCACAACACGCTGTTTCGCAACCTTCAGCGGCGATCATCAACGAACACGACAGCAAGCATTATCAACATGGCATAGCGGCAGCTGGTGCGTCGTCGATGCCGGAGCGGCACGATGTGGAGGCACATAACGCCTCCAACCAACCGACGCAACACCATGACCATCACATGACTACTGCAATGTTGAATATTCGGCGTGAACACATGTGGTTCGCCGCGGTGGGGTTTTGCATCGCTCTGTGCAAGTTCCTGTATGACGCTAATCCGCTACGCAGACACTTCAGTCCTTATCTGTGGGCTAACAGCATGATTCTCCTTGGGGTGTTGCTCGTTTTGTACACGGAGTGACCATGCTGCAGTTGCAGAAGGTTCATTCGCAAGATTAGTTTGATGACTTGAAGGAGAAAGCGTTTTCAGGGACGCCGATGCCCGTGCACAGTTAGTTGGAGATGCTGAAAAAGCTCGATTCTTAGAGTTCTCTTAATATTTTCACCAGAGTTTGGACCAAATTGGGAACAAATATGTCTTACAAACATGTCTTATCTGATACCAAACCTGATAAAACTGACAGTTCCTTTGAAGATACGCATGCTGCAGAATTAAAGTGGGGTGGAATACAATTTTGGCTGAGAGGGCTTGGTGCGATTCGACTCATTGTTGCCAACCGATCAAGTGGTCTTCCGCCCGCTTAAGATTTGTTGTCTTAGCATCAACCATACAGGATCGCTCACCTCAGTATCACCGAGATGAAAGCCAGCGCTAAGGTTACCGTCAGAAAGCGAGCTAAGGAAATGCAGAAGCCTACAGTCCTCATTGCTGATGATCACACAATGATTGTTGAAGCGTTTAGAAAACTGCTGGAGCCGCAATATCAGGTTGTGGCGACGGTGGCGGATGGGCGCGCTTTACTCGATATGGCGCCGAAGCTGCGCCCCGACGTCATTGTGGTTGATATTGGCATGCCGTTATTGAACGGACTGGCTGCGGGCCAGCGTCTCAAGCAAATCATGCCCAGGACCAAATTGATCTACGTAACTATGAATCAGGATGCTGACGTTGCCTCTGAGGCGCTGCACACCGGTGCATCGGCCTACCTGTTAAAGAGTTCGGCTGCATCGGAGCTTCTGCAGGGGATACATGAAGCTCTGAAGGGTGGATCCTACGTTACCCCACAGATAAAACGGGCCCTGATGGAATCATTCATACGTTCTCCCCACCCCAAATTAAAAGCAAAGAAACTGACTGCCCGCCAAATGGAAGTCCTGCAACTACTGGCGGAAGGAAGGCTGATGAAGGAAGTGGGCACCGTTCTTGGCCTCACGCCGCGAACGGTTGCCTTCCATAAGTACCGTATTATGGAAGCCATTGGAGTGAAAACCAATGCTGAATTGATCCAGTTTGCGGTAAAGAATCACTTTGTCGACACCTGAACTCATAAGCGTGCCGGAAGTTTCCGAAACACACTAGCCCTCTCACTGCACCGAACGGTGCGTATCCGGTGGCGCATGTTAGCCGCGAGGGTAGGACATGCACAACCCGCGGTGTTTGGCCTTTAACTGAATCTTCCGGTATGAGCTCTCCTGGCTGAGTTGTGCTGACAGCTAACAGGCGGGCAGACCATCATTCTTATCGGATACGACGGAAGAAAGTAACCACCTCAATGGTAAAGCAGCGCGGAGGCCTCGACCCTATCCCCAGGAGTGAGACGGCTGCTTGCGGAGATCGACCCAACCGACACCTTTGCTTGCTGATCTTCTTGCTCTTTTTTTTTCTTCCCCTGTCGATGCTTGCCGGCCTATTGAAGAGTGTGGGCCAGCAGGCCCTGCATTTCAGGCCGGCGATCGGAACGAACTGGGAAGCGGGCTTGCAAAGGAGGGTATCTGGTTGGGAGCAATCGTGGCGTTGGCGGGCCATCGCCTGGCAGTCCTCTTCCGGCAGCATAGTTGCTGAGCGTCTATATCTCACGTGGGAAGGGCAGAACAAGTTGGCTTGGCTCGCCGGGTTCGGCGTACTGCAGGTCCTTGTTATTGCTTACCTCCTGCGATTAAAGGCTAAAAGGAGAGCGGACGAGCAAACGGTCGCTCGCGGCCGTGAATTCCAGGAAATCCTCGCTGGCATGGCGGCGGACCTGATCGCGACCCCGGATTGCCTGGGGACCGGCGAGATGAAGAGTTGGCTCAAGCCCTTCCTGGGGTACTTCGGCTTCGAATGGGCGAGTCTATTCGAGTTGCTGGAGGATGGGGTGGTCCGCACGGTGCCTCTATACTCGCTGGCAACGGACGGTGCGTCACCGGCCCCGTTCGCGCTCGATAGGGAAGAGTCCGAGATGGCGGATGAGTTGCCCAACATCGCCGTGCTAGCGTCCGACCCCGACGAAATCATGGGGAACTTTCACGGTCTAAAAGACTGGCTCCTGCGCCACGGCTCTCATTCTTTTGCAATTCTTCCCCTGCGCGTGGACGGCCAATTGCTCGGTGCATTGGCTTTTGCCAGTGTCCAGCAAAAACTGAAATGGCCGGACGAATGGATGGATGAACTGCAAACCATTGCGAACGTTTTTGCCAACACCATGAAACGCAAGCGCGCCGAAGATGCCTTGCGCGCAAGTGAAGAGCTCAAAGAGTCGATTCTGGGGTCCTTCGCTGGCCATGTAGCTGTGATTGACCGGACTGGAAGAATCCTGGTTGTGAATAGTAAGTGGCTGATGTTCAGCGCCGAGAATGGCGCCGGTTTTGATCCCTCCATAGGGCCAGGCGCAAATTACCTTGCGGCGTGCGCAAAGGCCGCGGAGAGCGGAGATCTCTCGGCTACGCAAGCGCTTTTGGGAATAAAGTCGGTAATGGCAGGCCAGCGGGAATATTTTGAAATGGTATACCCCTGCCATTCCCCCAAGGAACAGCGTTGGTTCACCATGGTGGTAACTCCATTGACCAGAGCAGAGGGTGGGGCGGTGATCAAGCACACCGATATTACGCAGCACAGAATAGCCGAATCCAAACTCCGCGAAAGCGAAACCCGGTTCCGCTATATGGCAGACACCGCCCCTGTCATGATATGGATGTCAGGTCTCGACCGGCTCTGTACTTACTTCAATCAAGGGTGGCTGGATTTTACCGGACGCACACTTCATCAGGAACTGGGTAACGGATGGGTGAAAGGAGTCCACCCCGATGATTTGCAGAGATGCCTGCAAACCTATACCAGGGCCTTCGACGCGCAGCAAAAATTCATCATGGAATACCGTCTTCGGCGCGCTGACGGTCAATACCGCTGGATCATTGACTCAGGTGTGCCGCGCTTTCTGAATGACCGCACTTTTGCCGGCTATATTGGCTGTTGTTTCGATATTACAGAGCGCAAGGAACTGGCAACGGCCCGGATGGAATTCAGCGGACGCCTGATCAGGGCGCAGGAGGAAGAGCGTGCGCGCATCGCGCGGGAACTCCACGACGACATTGGTCAGCGGTTGGCGCTGCTTGCCATAGATCTCCAGCAACTCGATGGGGCCCTCTCTGGGGGCAACGAGGCCCTCCATGACAGGATGCAAAGCTTGTGGAAACAAATCAATGACATTTCTACAGACGCCGGCCGCATTTCCCATCAACTGCACTCATCGAAACTCCAACTCCTTGGTTTGGCGCTTGCGGTCCGCAGTTTATGTGACGATTTTTCTAAACAGCATGATATCAACATTGATTGCAGTTGCACGGGCGTCCCGGCGCAATTGAACGGCACCGTCTCGCTCAGTTTGTTCCGCGTGGCCCAGGAAGCCCTGCACAACGTAGCCAGGCACAGTCATGCAAGGAACGTGAAGGTGAAGTTACGTGGGAACACCAGACAGGTCCGGCTCAGCGTACACGATGATGGAAGGGGATTTGATGTTGATACGGCGCTCGCCGGGGAAGGCCTGGGGCTGATCAGTATGACGGAAAGGCTTCGGCTGGTTGGCGGCGATTTTTCCATCCGGTCTGACCCCTCGTTTGGTACTCGAGTCGTTGCCCGTGTTCCACTCGGGGCGCAGTCCGTCCCTGAAAGCGCACCCGGCCAGCAATCGCGGGACACAGCCGCGTAAACTTGGGTCAGCAATCAGAACCCCGCGGCTTGTGCCTAGTGGCAAGCGGGACTGTCGGCAAAGACACCGCTGGTGAGCATTGCGCCCAGGAACTTGCTGCAGTCCGAAATTCGCATAAATAGAGGATCGTCCTTCATACCGGAGACGCCCAGGGTTTCTGTCCCATTCATTGTCTGCTGTGCCGTAACAGCGTTGTTATTCCATTGTTCAAGGTTGTTGAACTGGTTTTTTAAGAGCTGCAGAGCTGCAGCATCCGAAGCTGTTGCTGCCTGCACTGAAGCCAGTTGCAGGCTTTCCGCCGCGCGCCCGCGATAGTTGTCAAGCCACTGACCAGGAGGGGCGTTGTACTTGATCACTTTGGTGATTCCCTCTTTCCACAGCATTGCGTCCTCCAATTGACGTATTGATGCCGTCAGAAATACCGTGGAGAAGCCCTGCGCGTCTTGTCCGGTCGTGGCTGCTTCGTTGGCGACAGGCAATGTCAGCATGACTTGTTTCTGGTGAAAGGCGACAGAAATGTGAGTGGTTCGTGCCAGGGCAGCGAGACCTGGATAGTAATGTCCGTTGATCTGCAGGACTGCGCCGGCAACTCCGTATCCCTTCACCTCTAAGGCTTTTATCGCTGGCGTGCCTTGTGCCGGCAGCAGACCGGCCATCGGCAGGCACAACCCGAGCACCATCAGAAATCGGAAATTCCTGTGCCTGGTCATAATGTGCCTGCCTAACGGCTGCTTGTGACTCGCGTCTGTGTTTCAGGGAGTTACGCACGCTCCCGCGCGCGAAGATCTTCCTTGGTTCGCGTTGTATCCTGCTTTTCGATCAGGATCTCGCGCACCCGCCTGCCCAACTCCGGAAATGAGAAGGGCTTTTCGACGATTGAGGTCTTATCTTCCAGGTGACCCAGGTCTGCATAACCGGAGATGAAGAGCACAGCAATGCCGGGGCGCTCTTTTTGAACAATCCGGACCAGATCGTCACCTCTTACGCCTGGCATGACGACGTCAGTTACCAGAAGATCGATAGTGTCCGTGTACTCTCGTGAAAGGCGCAAGGCCTCGTTTCCGTTCTCTGCCTCCAGCACTTTGTAGCCCAGGCTCTCCAGGTACACCCGCGTCATGTCTCGGATTCCAGCTTCGTCCTCCGCCAACAAGAGGGTCTCATGGCCGCTTGCCGGCGGCGCCGGAATAGCCGTGATTTTCTCGGGGACCGCAGCCGTGGCCCGAGGAAGATAGATGCGAAAGATCGTGCCCTGATTGGGTTCGCTTTCGACGGTGATATGTCCATTTGCCTGCTCTGCGATTCCATACGCTGTAGATAGGCCGAGTCCTGTCCCCTTGCCCACATTCTTGGTGGTAAAAAATGGTTCAAAGATACGTTCCTTGATCTCCGGAGGCATGCCCACGCCCGTGTCGCTTACCTCCAGGACCACATATTGAGCTGCGTCCAGTCCGGGATCTTCGCCTTCGGCCAGCACTTCATTCCTCGTGGCAATGGACAGGAAGCCGCCTTCCGGCATTGCATCCCGTGCATTGATGGCCAGGTTCATGATCATGAGCTCGATTTGTGAAGGGTCGGCGTAGACGGGCAAACCTTCAGGGAATAGGTTGACCACTAACTGCGTCCGATCGGTAAGAAGCCTGCGCAGCATGTTCTCCATGCCGGAAACGACGCCATTGAGGTCCACCCGTAGCGGCGTTACCGGATGTTTTCGGCTGAATGCCAGCAATTGCCGGGTCAGGGCCGCCGCTCGCTTTGTAGCGTCAACCAACTGCTCGCAATAGAGGAGGTCTTTTTCGGGAAGACCAGGGTCCTCAAGCAACTGGTTGGCATAACCGGAGATCAGCATCAGCAGGTTGTTGAAATCGTGGGCCACGCCCCCGGCAAGCCGTCCGACAGCCTCCATCTTATGGGACTGACGCAACTCCTCTTCCAGCCGCCGTGAGTGCGTAACGTCTCGAAAGCTCCATACGCGTCCCGCGATCTGTTCGTCCACGTGTTGCGGCTGAGAGTAACGCTCCAGGATCCGGCCATCCTTAAGCCGGACTGTGTCAAAGCCAATAGCGTCCGGTTTGGCTTTCAGGGCCTTTACACCTTCCAGGAACGCTTGCGAATCCTCCACTTTGGGAGCCGCTGAGATGAGCAGGTCCTCGTCGCGCAGCCCTACTACCGCCATCCTTGGAATGTGCCACATGTCCATGAATTTCTGGTTGCATCCAGTGACCCTTCCATCGTTGGAAATCACTAGAATGCCATCGGCCGTGGACTCCAGAGTGGAATGAAGGAGTGAGAGAGAATGCCGAAGCTGGGATTCCGCGTAGCGGCGTTGCTGGTTTTCAATCCGCAACGACGCGTTGGCTTTTGCCAGGTCCAGGGTGCGTGCCTCCACGTGCCGGTCGAACTCGGCATTGGCTTGCCGGACTGCTTGTTCTGCCTCCCTGCGATAACGCAAATCGCGCGCCGTGAAGATGACGCCTCCCACATCGGGATCGTGCAGTTGATTGCACGCAATGACCTCAAACGGCACCCAGTTGCCCCGTTGGTTCCTGAACCTCATCACGGAAGGAATGCCTTCGCCGGGTTCCTGTACGGTCTTTTCGTATTCCCTGGCCACCCGCTGGCGATCGTCGGGATGAACAAAGTCGAACACGCTTCGCCCGGTCACTTCGGACACAGTAATTCCGAGAACACGCTCGACCTGCGGGCTGATAAACCGCACCTGGCCTTCTCCGTCAATGAGGGCCACAATCTCCGAAATGCCCTGGATGAGCGTACGCAGTTTTTTCTCGCTGGAGGTGATGACGGCCTCAATCCGCTTGCGATCGCGAATGTCACGATTAATGCTGAGTACCGCTTTGCGGCCCCAGTAATCGATGGTCGACAGGCTCACTAGAAAGTCAATTTTTCCACCTGGCCTTCTCCGTCAATGAGGGCCACAATCTCCGAAATGCCCTGGATGAGCGTACGCAGTTTTTTCTCG
>JBGPZS010000466.1:0-3670 GCA_041493865.1 Terriglobia bacterium | reverse complement strand
CTCCGGGTTCTTCAAGTGCCCGTCTTTCTGTGTGCCGTCAGACTTAAAGTACTACTTTAGGTTGAAACAGGGTTCCCGCCACCCGTCGGGCGATTGCCAGCAGTTCCCTTTGCCCGGCAAACACCCTCACCGTTCCAGCCTTGCTGAATTCCGGCAGGTTGACGGCGCCGCCATGGCGAATTCGGGCGGCGCTCTCCGCCGATGCCACAACAGCGGGAAACTCCGGCAGGACGAGGCGAGGATGGAGGAAAAGGGCATCGAGTTCGCCAGCGGCTGCAGCCTGCTCCAGTTGTTCCAGGCTGTGCGCTTCTTCAATCGCGAACTCACGCACGGCCGTGCGTTTGAGCTCCGCTAGATGCGCTCCCGGCCCCAGCTTACGCCCTAGATCGTGCGCCAGTGATCGCAGGTATGTTCCGGAGCTGACCCAGGCGCGGAAGCTGGCTTGCTTGCCGTCCCAGGATACGAACTCAAGTTGTTTGACCTCAACCTGTTTGGGTTTTAAATTCACCGGCTGCCCTTTTCGCGCCAGCCGGTGGGCGGGGATGCCGGCAATTTTCCTGGCTGAAAACGGCGGCGGATACTGTTCAATTACACCGATGAAAGCGCCGGCCGCTACGCGCACATGCTCCAGGGAGAGGTTAACGGCTTGTTCGGGGCCGGTGGGCTGGCCTTCAGCGTCATAGGTGTCTGTTGCCCAGCCAAAGCGAATGGCTCCTTCGTAGCGCTTGTCGGCGTCGTTATAAAACTGCGCCAGGCGGGTGAAGCGGCCCAGGACCAGAGGAAGGACGCCGGTCGCCATGGGATCGAGCGTGCCCAAATGGCCGACGGACTTCTCGCCCGTAATTCGGCGCACCCGCGCCACCACGTCATGCGAGGTCATTCCGGCCGGTTTATCGATAATCAGGACGGCGTCCACTTGAGTAACTCCGCTTTATCAAGCATGATACTTAGGAAGCAGCCAATTGAATGTTACCGATCCGCGACGACACGCCACGCTCGACTACTCCCTTCGTCAATTATTTTTTGATCGCGCTGAACCTTGCCATTTTTTTCTTCGAGTGGACCCTGGGGACGCGTTCCCTTCACGACCTTGAATTTCAGTTCGCCTTCATCCCCCAGCACATGGGAGCGTGGCTGACCGGATCTTTACCCGCTACCTACGCCCTGGTCCCTTTTTTCAGCTCCATGTTTCTGCATGCCTCCTGGCCGCACGTGCTTGCCAACATGTGGTTCCTGCGCATCTTTGGCGACAACGTTGAAGACCGGTTGGGTCACTTCGGCTACCTGATCTTTTACCTGCTTTGCGGGGCAGGCGCAAATCTGGTCCATCTGCTGTTCAATTTCAACTCACCCTTGCCGGCGGTTGGGGCCAGCGGCGCCATTGCCGGTGTGATGGGCGCCTATTTCATACTCTATCCGCGCGCCCGCGTGCTTACGTGGTGGGTGTTTTTTGTTTTCTGGCTTCCCGCCTGGCTGGTGCTGGGATACTGGTTCCTGGGCGAATTTCTGAGCGGCGCTGCTTCCGTCTTTACTTCTACCGGTGGCGCCGGTGGCGTGGCATTCTGGGCCCACGTTGGCGGTTTCGTCACCGGAGTGCTGCTAATCAAGCTGCTTCCAGTGCGGAAGAATGTGTATGCGTTTGAAGACTATTAGTCAGGGAAAAATATTTGCCTTCTCGCGTCCGTTGGCGCCGGGTTTTGCCGTTGCGCTAGAGTACGCCCGTCGTCGGGCCGATGCGGATCTCTTCAATCGAGGTGTTTTCCGGCGCTGAGACAGCGTACAGCACGGCTTCCGCCACCGTTGCGGCCGAGACCATCTTTTCCCTGGGCGCGTCCGGCCAGAATTGGCTCCAGATCTCTGTATCTGTGGCGCCTGGAAGCAGCGCCAGCACGCGAATGCCCTGCTTGCGCAGATCCTCACGGAGGGCCTGCGTAAATCCCATGGCGCCAAATTTTGAAGCGTTATAGGCTGACATGCCGGCGAACGGCTGCACTGCGGCGATCGAGAGATTGTTCACAATCGTGCCGCCAGCACGCATTAACGGCAGCGCCGCACGGGTGACCAGGAACGTGCCGGTCAAATTAGTATCGAGAACCTCTTTCCAGGTTTCAACCGGCAGTTTCTCCACAGGAGCAAGTGCGTGGGCCACGCCGGCGTTGTTGATGAGGACATCGACCGTGGAGTGGAGTTTGCCGATCTCTTGAAAAAGCTTCGTCACCGACTCGGGATCGCGAACGTCGCACGGAATTGCGGTGACCTGCGTTTTCTCTTTTCTAATTTCATTGGCCGCGTCTTGAAGGCGACTGGGATCTCGTCCTGTGATTACCACGGCATAGCCATTGCTGGCGAAGGTGCGAGCCATGGCCAGGCCGATGCCGCGACCGCCGCCGGTGATCACCGCGGCTTTACCTTGCCCGGCCGTGTTCGCTGGCATTAGAACGAGTTTCCGTTTTTGCCGTTGCGTATCAGCGAGAGGAACTCTTCGCGGGTTTTGTCTGAGCTGCGGAAGCTGCCCAGCATGTGTGAGGTAACGGCGGAAGAGTGCTGTTTCTCCACGCCGCGCATCATCACGCACAGGTGACGGGCCTCAATCACTACGCCCACACCTTGCGGCTGGATTGCGTTTTGAATGGTCTCCGCAAGCTGTACGGTCAGGCGCTCCTGCACTTGCAGGCGGCGGGCAAAGATATCCACCAGGCGAGGAATCTTGCTTAGCCCCAGGACCTTGCCGTTGGGAATATACGCCACGTGGACCTTGCCGAAGAAGGGCAGGATATGGTGCTCGCAAAGGCTGAACATCTCAATGTCTTTGACGATGACCATTTCGTCATAGTTCACGTCAAACAACGCGCCCTGTAGCACCTTGTCGGGGTCCTGCTGATAGCCTTTGGTCAGGTATTCAAGCGATTTCTGCATGCGCTCCGGCGTGCGCACCAGGCCGTCGCGGTCGGGGTCCTCTCCCAGCCGCAGCAGCAACTCGCGCAACAACTCCTGCGTGCTGGCTGCTGACAGCGGCGAGGCTTCATAGATCTTCTTCACAACGGCTCCTGATTTCACCAAAGTCTCCTAATAGCGGATTTCCCTGCCCCCGGCGTATTCAAAGGAATTCAGCATGGTTTCTTCCACTCTCACCTTGTCCACCTGAGCGTGGCGAAAGTACCTTTGCAGAATGCCGTAGACCTCAACGCACAAATTTTCCGTGGTCGGTACAGTCCCCTGAAATTCCTCTAATGTATTGAGGTTCTGATGGCCAAAGCGTTCCAGAATTTTTTCCTGCACAAAGCCGTCCAGGTCAACCAGATTGCATACCATCCCGGTCCGGGGATCAACCTGACCGGCGACCGTAACCTCCACGGCATAATTGTGGCCGTGGCCATACGGGTTGTTGCACTTGCCGTATACGGCCTGGTTTTCTTCCGCGGACATGTCATCGCAATGCAGCCGGTGCGAGGCGGAAAACCAGTAGCGCCTTGTCAGATAAGCCTTCATGCCTCTCCGTAATAATCCACAAACAGGTCCGGCGTCTCATACACGCGGACCCGATGCAGCTCCGCCAAATTAAGCTTGGGCTGAAGGCGCTGCCAGATGCTGATTGCCAGGTTCTCGGTGGTCGGGACCTGATCTTTGAACTCCGCAACTTCCTTGTTGAGGAAACGATGGTCCATGGCAT
>JBGPZS010000285.1:0-5493 GCA_041493865.1 Terriglobia bacterium | reverse complement strand
GGCATGGCTGCCGCCGTTGAGCGCCTGAGCGCGGCCATCGCCAATAAGGAAGGCATCCTGATTTATGGCGACTACGATGTCGACGGAACCACTGCTGTCGTCATCTTGAAGACCGCGATTGAGCTGTGCGGCGGTGCGGCCGATTTTCACGTTCCCCACCGCATCAAAGAAGGTTACGGAATTAAAGATGACGTGATCGAACGGGCCGCGGCGGCGGGCATAAAAGTGGTCATCAGCGTGGACACCGGCATCCGCGCTTTTCAGGCGGCGGAGACGGCCCGGCGTGTTGGCATCGACCTGATTGTCACCGATCATCACCTGCCGGAGGCGCATGAAGGCGTGCCGAACGCGTGGGCTGTGCTGAACCCCAATCAGCGCGGCTGCGACTATCCCTGCAAGGAATTGTGCGGCGCGGGTGTCGCGTTCAAGATTGCGCAGGCTCTGTTTGCCAAGTTCAAGGACCCAGCCGACGAAGCCAGGCTGGTTCCATCGTTTCTCAAGATGGTGGCCATTGCCACCATCGCTGACGCCGTTCCGCTGGTCGGTGAGAACCGCATCATCGCCCGCCTGGGGCTCGAGGGCCTGCGCCGCCCGGTGAATGGAGGACTCAAGGCGTTGATGGAGGTTTCAGGGCTTACCGGCGAGCGCGCGCTCGCCGCCGGCGACGTTGGGTTCCGCCTGGGGCCGCGCATCAACGCTGCGGGACGCATGGACATCGCCCGCGATGTGATTGAGCTTTTTACCTGCAAAGACCAGGGCCGTTGCAAAGAGATCGCAGAAAAGCTGAACCAGCTCAACCTGGAGCGGCAGGCGGAAGAGCAACGTATTGTGGCTGAGATTGACGCGCAACTGGCCGCCGAACCCGATCTCACGGGAAAGTACTGCATGGTGTTTGATGGAGACGGCTGGCACCGTGGCGTTGTCGGGATCGTGGCCTCGCGGGTGGTGGAAAAGACAGGGCGCCCGGCGCTGGTGATTGCCAAAGAAGGCGAGGAAGCCCACGGATCAGGACGGTCGATCTCAGCGTTTCATCTGCTGGAGGCGCTTGAATCCTGCCATGACTTGTTTACCCGCTTCGGCGGGCACGCGCATGCCGTCGGCTTTGCCTTGCCCAGCAGAGATGTTCCTGCACTCAAGCAACGGTTGAATGATTATGCTCAAACCCGCCTCAAGCCGGAAGATTTTCTGCCGGAACTGCGCATCGATGCCGAGATCCCGCTCAGCTCCGTGACCCCCGAACTTTTTGCAAGTCTGGGCCGTCTGGAGCCCTTCGGCCATGGCAACCGGGAGCCGGTATTTTCCAGCCACGGCGTGAACCTGCTGCTCCCCCCCAGGATCATTAAAGAGAAGCACATCAAGTTGCGCGTGAACCAGCGGCGGCCTGATGCCAAGACCAGCTATAACTATGAAGCGGTCGGCTGGCGCATGGCTGAGCGAGCGCAGGCTGAGGCCCTCCAGCCCGGCGACAATCTGGATGTAGCGTTTACGGTCGGCCTGAACTTCCATCCCGACTTCGGCGGGCTGGAGCTGACCTTGGAAGATTTCAGAAAATCTGCTCCCGCTCAGCTTTCAGCCGGACATCCCTAATTGGTTTTCGTCCTCCGTTTGAATCCCGCCGTCTTCAAAATCCAGCGCCAGAGAAATGAAGAATGTTTGCAGCCGCGCAAGGTATCATTAACTGGAGATGCCGGCCAACACAAAAAAACTCAGTAGGCTGTTCGCCGCCGGCGCGGTGCTGGTGTTCGTAATCGCCGTGGGCTTTTATTTTTACGGGGTCTTCAAGGTGAAACAGCTTGTTCGCGAAGCGCCCAAGAATATTCCATCCAATGTAGAGAAGAGCGCAACCGGCTTCAACCTTTCCAAGTCTGAAGGAGGGAAGACGCTCTTTACGATTCATGCCGCCAGCGTCCAGCAATATAAAGAAGGGGGAAAGGCCGCGCTACACGATGTCAGCATCATTGTCTACGGGCGCAACCAGGACCGCTCTGACCAGATTTACGGCTCCGATTTTGCCTACGATCCCGTTGTCAAAGAGGTGACGGCTGAAGGCGAAGTGCGCATCGATCTTGAAGCCAATTCCGCCGCTGCAACGTCTCCCGGCCAGGCGCCCGCCGCCGAGACCCGAAATCTCATCCACGTGAAGACCAGCGGGCTGACGTTCAACGAAAACACCGGAATCGCTCAGACCAAAGAGAAGATCGAATTCCTGGTGCCGGAAGGCAACGGCTCGGCCGTCGGGGCCACGTACGATTCTCACGGCGGTGTGCTCACGCTGAAGTCGGCCGTGAAGATTACCAGCACCGGTGAGCGCAAAGCGACGATCACGGGGCGGAGCGCGATCATCACCAAGAACCCGAGCAAGATCGTGTTGCAGTCGGCAACGGTCGAGGAACCTCCGCGCACCATATCAGCGGACAAAGTAACTGTGTTCATGCGCGATGACAATAATATTGACCGGATTGCAGCTTCCGGCAATCTGCACGCTTCCAAGACAGGTCCTAAGGGGTTTGAGGTCAGTGCCGCGGAGGGAGAGTTGGAGATGGCCGGCGCAAACCAGGCGCGCGCTGGTTCGCTCTCCGGTGGTGTGGCTTTTGCCAGCAAGAGCGATACTCCTGCTGAAGGCACGTCCGGCAAGATTCTCCTTACCTTTGGGACGGCAAACCGTCTGGCCAGGGCAAGAGCGCAGGATTCAGTCCAGCTAAAGCAGGGCCCGGCCGGAAAATCACAGGAGCTTCATGCTGCTGCGGTAGATCTCGATGTGAAGGATGGCAGGAAGCTGGCGAAGGCTGTGACTTCGGCAGGCCCAGCTGAAATTGTGCGCGAGCAAGACAGGGAGAAGACCACCATCAGCGCGGGCCACTTTGAAACCACGTTCAATGATCAGAATCGCCCAGTCTCGCTCTATGGCACGCCCGACACAAAGATTGTCGAGTCTGCTCCCGGCAAGCCGGACCGAATCCTGACTGCGCGCGAGCTGACGGCAAAATTCAACGACAAAGGAGAGATCGTTTCCGCCGAGCAGACCGGCGACTTTCACTACCAGGAAGGCACACAGACCGCAACCGCTGAGCGCGCGAAATACGGCGCCGCCGACGAAACGATTTTGCTCTCTGGGTCTCCTCGCGTGGTTGATCCGGGTCAGGGTGTGACGCTCACCGCTGACAGCATCCAGTTGAATCGGAAAACCCGCAATGCTTTTGCGCAAGACAATGTGAAGACCACTTATGCAAATCTCGCTGCGCAGCCGAGCGGGGCCATGCTGGCATCCTCCGATCCCATCCACGTGACTGGAACAACTGTGACCTTCAACGGCACTGCGGGAGTGGCCCGCTATACCAAAGCCAGGCTGTGGCAGGGGCCCAATATTGTGGAGGCGCCGGCCATCAGCTTTGATCGCCTGCGGCGCAGCCTCCAGGCCCAGGGGGGGCAAGGTGACAGGGTTGCATCAGTTTTTGTGCAAAAGGACAAAAACGGCAAGCTGATGCCTGTGAATGTGACCTCAGATAAGCTCTCCTACGTCGATTCCGAGCGTAAAGCGGTGTTCAGCGGCAATGTCATTGTCCGGGCACAGGAGACGACGATAACCTCTGACGCGGTTCAAGTGATCCTCCTCCCCAAGAAAAGCCAGTCTGAAAATAAGAGCGCCAGTCAACTGGAACGCATTGAAGCGCAAGGAGATATAAAGATCGATCAAGCTGATAAGAAAGCTATCGGGAGCCGGCTGATTTATACGGCTGCAGACGAGAAGATGGTGCTTACGGGCACACCAGACCATCCTCCTAGCATTTTTGATGCCGAACGGGGGCAAATTTCGGGCGATTCGTTGACTTTCTTTACTCACGATGGTAGGGTGCTCGTAGGTGGTGGAGAAACTTCCCAAACCCAGATTCCAAACAGGCGAGACGCGAGCAAGAAGTAAATGCAGACCCTGGCTACGGACGAAATCGCGAAATCGTACCGCGGGCGCAGGGTAGTCAACGGCGTCAGTCTTCACATCAATCAGGCTGAAGTGGTGGGGCTGCTGGGGCCCAATGGCGCAGGTAAAACAACAACTTTTTATATGACCGTGGGACTGGTGCCGCCCGATAGCGGCCGCATCCTGGTTGACGGTCAGGACATCTCAGACGTTCCCATGTATTTGCGGGCGCGCAATTATGGCATCAGCTATCTTCCGCAGGAACCCTCGGTATTTCGCAAGCTGACGGTGGAAGAGAACATTATGGCGGTGCTGGAAGTGCAGCCTATCTCATGGCAGGACCGGCGCCGGAAACGTGACCAGTTGATCGACGAACTGGGTCTGGGACATATACGGAACAACATGGGCTACGCCCTCTCTGGCGGTGAACGGCGCCGCGTGGAAATCGCCCGGGCGCTCTGCATCGCGCCAAAGTTCATCCTGCTGGACGAACCGTTTTCAGGCATTGACCCGATTGCCGTGCTCGACCTGCAGAAGATAATCTTTGATTTGAAGGGAAGCGGCATTGGCGTTTTAATTACGGACCACAATGTGCGCGAAACACTTTCTGTAACCGATCGCGCTTACATCATTAATGAAGGCCGGATTTTCCGCACCGGCACTCCTGAGCAGCTCGGCAACGATCCTGAAGTCAAGCGGGTTTATCTGGGCGAGAGTTTTTCATTTGTTTAAGCAGATAATCTAACCGCTTAAATTACGACGGTACTCTTTTGGGCCACGGCCCGGCATGTAATAGTAGAATTTAATAAGAGCAGGGATGGTTTTACTCCAGAACAAATTGAACCTGAGGGTCTCGCAGAAGCAGATTCTCACTCCAGGGCTGGTACAGATGGTGAGCGTGCTCGCGCTCAACAAGCTGGAGCTCCGGGAGATGATCAACACGGAAATGGTGGAGAACCCTGTTTTGGAGGAGCTGGACTCCTCCGTTCCACTGCTGGATGAGATTGCCGGAAGGGAAGAGGCACAGGACCGCCAAGATGCCAAAGACATCAAGGAAAAAGAAGAAACTGGTCCTGAGCCCGAGAAGAAAGATCCCTTTGACGAGATCGATTTCGGGTCGTTCTTCCGCGACTACCTTGATCCCGGCTACCGCAATTCCGCCGATCTGGAAGAGATCGACCGGCCCTCGTTTGAAAACTTTCTTTCCAAGCCAGGAACTCTCACGGATCATCTCTTGTGGCAATTGGGTTCAGTCACGGTGCGTCCCGCCGTCTATGCCGCGGCAGAGCTGGTCATCGGCAATTTGAACGAGGAAGGCTATCTCACAGCCTCAGAAGACGAATTAATGGGAGTGGCTCAATTGCAGGAAACTGCGGAAACAGCCGCTGTAACCGCGCCGTCCGGCCCGGCGCCGGCACAGGAAGGCGAACCTTCACATCTTGCGTTGGTGGTTTCCCATGAACCCACGCCCGAAGCCGTAGCCGCGGAAAAGAGCAACGGCATGGCCCCGGTGTTGCAGTTCACGCGTGAAGACCTGCGGGAAGCAATAGCGCTCATCCAGCACTTCGATCCCGTGG
>JBGPZS010000497.1:0-3301 GCA_041493865.1 Terriglobia bacterium | reverse complement strand
GTCTCGATTGCGAGTGTCAGTCACGCCCAGCAGGTCCGGCCCTATTTTGTCGCCTTGGCCCACGGTGTGACAGGCGCCGCATTTCTTCGTGAACAAGTATTGTCCTGGATCAAGGTTAAGCGCGGCGGACTCGGTGCTCGCCTTTCCCTGCGCGGGCTTCATATTCCTGAAGCTGTCAAGGAAATCGCCAATCATCTGAGAGAGGAAACGCGGATTGTCTAGCGCGGAGTTGCGCATCCATTGGCCCATGGGCTCGTTTCCCAGAAGCAAGTGGGGCGTGTGTCCATCCAGGGTGGCAGCAGGATCGGAATACAAACCCAGCTTCTTGCTCAGGAAATCGATGTCTTCTTTCTTCCCGGTCAGGAATGTCCAGCCCGGCCCGGCATGGAATTTTTGCGCGTAGGCTTTCAATACCGCCGGCGTGTCGTTGGTGGGATCGATCGTGATGGAGTAAAAGAAGATGTCCTTTCCCACCCGGTCCCCCAGTATCTTCTGTACCTGCGCCAGCCGGGCCGTCTCCAAAGGACACGAATACTGGCAAGTGGTATAAATCAGATCGATAGCTACGATCTTTCCCTTAATCAAATCGTCATAAAAATGGACCGTCTTCCCGTCCTGCGTGGTCAGCTCGATGTTGGGAAAGTAATTTGCGCCCCAGCGGCTGTCCGCCGATACGGGGCGGCTGAACAGAAGCGCCAGCGCGCCTGCCAGCAATAACGAAGTCCCGATGAATCGTGCCCAACTTTTCCTTTGCATGATCTACTCCCTTTGCTACCTGTAAAGGCCTGCTTCGAGATCGCGGGCTCCCTCCCTCGTAACGAGAGAGCGCGGGAAAGAGCCCGCCGTCCGAATTCTTTCTTCGAGCTACGCCGCTCGGCGCGCGCCACGATGGCAAACGCCGTTGCGGGTTAAAACGCGTTGGTCAGGATCTCGTCCGGAGCCTGGAACGTGACTCCTGTCGGTTTGGGAATCGGTGTCGGCAGCGGGTTCAGGAACACGCCTCCGGCGGCATTGATCTCCCAGCGCAACAGCATTGCGTTGTCCTCATGCATAGTGTTGTGGCAGTGCTCCATGAACATACCGCCCCAGTCGCGGAACTGCATGGTGATGGTCACGCTCCCGTCTTCTCTCAAGCGGTAGACATCTTTGCGGCCTCGCTCCGCCTGCGGAACGTTCGAGAGGCTGCCGTTGCGGGCGAGGATCTGGCCTTCTTCAAAGTGGATGTGGATGGGATGGTCCCAGTTACGGCCACCTTGCAGCGTCCAAATCTCTCTCGTACCAAACCTCGGTGCCGATGAGATCCGGCCAAAGTCGGCCTTAAGTGCTGATCCTCCTCTACGGGAGCTACTGCCACCCGTGTTATCCGTAGCAATTCCCCAATTGCCCCCGCCGGTGTACGAAGTGACGGGATCATTTTGGTTTTGGTTGGCGCGATCGTCGAAAGTAAACAGGCGCTCACGCGTCACCGGAATCGCAGACAGGTCAGGGTTGGGTATCAGGGTGATGGGTGTGTTCGGACAGATGCTCTGGTCCGGCACCGCAGGATTCCGCACCACCTGGAAGCGCAGGCACGCGCCTACGGCTGGATCGCTGGATTGTCCGGAGATCGCGCCGGATACGGTGAGTATCTGCCCCGGCCCTTTGCCGTCGCGGTGTTCCTGCAGGTTCACCAGGTCCACGGTTTGTCCGATGGTATAGCGCGAGAAATCAATCACGATGTCAAACCGCTCGGCAATGCCCATCTGGTCAAGCTGGTGCAGGGGCACAGTTTGCGGCAGGAGATTGCCGTCATTGGCAATCTGAACCATGGTTGAGCTGTCACTCAGCGCGAACACGAAGAAACGCGACACGCTGGCGTTGAGCATGCGGAAACGGTATTTACGCCGCTCCACCTGGAAAAACGGCCTATAAGCCAGGTTCACGGTCATGCGGTCGCCGAGGAAACCATCGAACTGGAAGATGTCCATGTTGAGCTGTCCGTTGGCGTCCCAGGCTTTGTCGGAGAACATCAGGTTGACGTCATAGTCCAGGTTGCCCCAGTCAAGGGTGGTGCCGCTGGGCAGCCGCAGGTTCACGCCATCGTTGATGGCTTCATTCCCGCGATCCAGAGCACTGTAAATATTCAACATTCCGGCATCGCCCTTGTAGACGTTTTGCGCGGTGAAGCTGAACATGTGATCGTGGAACCAGTGGGTGCTCATGGTCTCATGCCAGTCGCCGGGGACTTTGTTGATCCCGCCACTGCCGTTGGGGCTGCCAGCCTTGGGATCGGTGGCTGTGGCGTTAATGGTGGTAAATCCCGCCAGGACGAATGGGTAGTGGTAGTCATAGAACTGGTTGGGGAAGAAGTATGCCCCTGTGAAGCCATCGTTTTCCGCGCCATGGTGGCCGTTGTGCTCATGCGTGGAAAGCGTATTCCTTCCGAAACCATTGTTCTGCGTCACGTTAGCCGGCAGCCGGTTATGGTGACGGAACAGGATTGGTTCTCCGTAACGACCCAACATCAGCTTTGGCGGAATGGTCCCATTGAAGGTCCATACCGAGTTTGGCTGCTGCGTGGGCATGCTGGGATGGAATTTCAGCGGGATGGGCGTCGCCGGATTGATGCCGGAATTCAAGCTCGAAGGAACCTGCGGATTGTAAGTGGTGTTGGTAGTCGCGGGAGAGGTTGAGGCATCGATCCCGATCACGGGCGGATTCTGCGTGAAGCGCTGGTGTGCCCAGATGGCTCCCGGAGGCCGCCCTTCGATTGGCCCGGTCAGGCCGGTTTGTCCGCCTACCAATGCAGGGTCAAGCGGCTGCTGTGTCTGGTTGGCCTGCGCCTGTGGCGCGGGGCTCAATGATGATACCGGGTTGCGCTGGAAGACATCGAAACGCGGCATCGGCTGCGTGAAGGGCAGGACGCCAAAAAGCGGACTGCTTGGCAGGCCCGTGGGAATGCCACTGCCACCACTGCGGGTTCCGAAGCTGCTCGCCGTCTGCGCGTTCAAAGGCCGCACGAACGGACTCAACCCGCCAATTGGCGCCAGAATTCCGGCGGAAGTGAAAAGGCCCCATTTCACCAGATCGCGCCGTGACACCTGCCCGTGGGACAGCGCTTTGTTGATCTCGGCGCGGTTTCTCCGCGCATTCTCTGCATCCCTGATCCGTCTTCTATCCGAGTTTTCTGATAACCAAAAACCTTCTTTATCGTCTCTGCGACCCATACTGTTCTCCTTGGCTCAGTGAGATTGATGGAGTGCCCGGCGTTGACTTGGCAAAAGCAAGCAGTACGCCGGCGTTGGCGTGCGTTGGGTTTTTT